>CACZOS010000201.1 GCA_902782815.1 uncultured Lachnospiraceae bacterium
AAGAAAGCAGCCGCCAAGAAAGAAGAGGAAAAGAAAGCAGTCGCCGGGAAAGAGGCAGAGGAGAAAACAACCGTCAAGAAAGAGACTGAGAAGAAGGCAACCGTAAAGGCAGAAGATAATAAGAAAGAGAAAGCCGCTGAGAAGACAACAGAGGAGACAAAAGTTGTGAAAAGATCTGTTGTGACCAGCCCGAAGAATGAATCCAAAGCCACAGAAAACAAGGGAATGGTACTCTACATCACTCTGGGAGTGCTTGCCCTGATCGGGATTGCCGGAGCAGTAGCACTGAAGGTTTCCAACAGATAAGTAACAGACTGAATAGCCGATAACCATGAAAAAACAAGAACATGGTTAACAATATATGGTAAAAATCAAGGAGGAAAAACAATGAAGAAATTTTTAGGAATGGGTATCGTATTAGCAATGACAGTTATGGCAGCAGGATGTACCGGACAGAAAGCCCAGGCTCCGGAGAAAGCAACAACCCAGGCTGAAACCACCCAGGTAGAGGCTGCGGCGGAAGACTGGTATAAGACGGTCCTTGAAGATGAGGCAACCAAGAAAGAGTATCCATATTACGCACTTGTGGATATCGATCTGGATGGACAGGATGAACTTTTCCTGTCAACCACGGAAGAGCATTTTATCGGTGATGACCAGAAGGCATGCGTTATGACATACTATGAGGGAGAGGTTAAGACCCTTCAGGAGATTGGCGGAGCAGCCGGCGAATACTGGATCTATGGTCAGTCCGATGCAACTCTTTCCTATTTCTCCAGAATGTCAGGGGAGTCCCATATCGTACTTGAAAAGCTGGAGAACGGTGAACTGAAAGAAATCTCCACGGCAGATTACTACGGACCTCATCATTATACCGAGGAGGATAACGCAGAAGCCGTATACCTTATCGATGGAGAGAAAGTATCCACAGAAGACGGGGAAAGCTACTATGAGCAGTATGGAAACGATGCCGGCGCATTGACCTACGAAAAGTACTGATCAAAAACAGCAATAAAGAAGAAAATCCGGAGGATCGATGATCCTCCGGATTTTCTTATATCTTATGGAAACAACGAGGTGTTTCCTTGATTCAGTATGGATGATTCAGCTCTGAGAGGTAAGGCGTTTTGCAATGCTCTTAAGCAGACCCTTGGCTTTGATCTCTCTTTTGGTGAAATGCTCGCAGTACTCATAGCGTTCTGCTTTCATCCATGCCGGCTGATACTCTGGTAAGTTGTAGTCTTCATAAATAAAGGATTTGTAAATTGACATTTTCCCTTCCTCCTGTTATCTTTTTTATAGCTTATTCTTGTCTCTTGTAACAAGAATACCATATAGATTAAGGAATTCAATAGGCTATAAGCTAGAATAAAAGTTGATTATTTGTGCTGAAGGCACAATGATTCAGGAGGAGGAAGTATGGGGTTTACGATAGAGGATATGCTGACCCTGTCCGGGGACCGTTATCAGTTATCCATGATCGCCGGCCATAGGGGATGGTCCAATTCCATAAGCTGGGTGCTTATGATCGAGGATTTTACCATTCTTCGTCATTTTGTGGGGAAGGAGCTTGCCGTTACTACGGCGATGGGTTTTGACAGCGAGGAGAAGCTGATGACTCTGGTCCGGGAGCTGAATGACCATCATGCCTCCGGGCTGGTGGTAAACACGGGCTTTTATATTGATGAAATCCCTCAACCGGT
Organism: uncultured Lachnospiraceae bacterium; assembly: GCA_902782815.1. GTDB lineage: Bacteria > Bacillota > Clostridia > Lachnospirales > Lachnospiraceae > Anaerobutyricum. The sequence continues at coordinate 1,704 of CACZOS010000201.1, forward strand.
CATCGATCTCTGTGACGAAGTGGATCTGCCTCTGGTTATTGTACCCTGGGAGATTTATATCACAGATATGATCAAGGATCTGAGTGTCCGTATCTTCCTTCAGGGGATGACAGACGAACAGATCATCGCAGCCTTCATCAAGGCCATCACATCTCCTGACCAGGCCGTGGCAGCCAAGCAGGATCTTCTTCAGTATTTTGATGTGGACGGGGAATTTCAGATCGTGCTGCTGCATACACCGGGCCTGGATACCATGGATACCGTAGAGCGCAGGAGGATCGGCTACCGCATGGAGCTTTTTCTGGAAAACATCACCCATAACTGCAGTTTCTTTTATTATGATTCCAGCTTCGTCCTGGTATGCAACGATCTGCCGGCTGATGTTACCGAAAAGGTCCTCACCGATTTTGAGAAGCGAGTGGTTCTCAGGATGCCGGAGATCAGGTATTATATCGGGATAAGCAGCAGAGTGATGAATCTGGAAAACCTGTCTGTGGCTTACCGTCGTGCCAGGGCTGCCCTGGATATGGCCATTGCCACCGGAAACAATAGGATATGCTTTGATGATATGGGGATTTACCGCCTTCTGTCCCTTGTTTCGGACAAGGCTCTTCTCCGGGAGATGAGCCGGGATCTGCTCCGGCCTCTGATCAGTTATGATGAAAAGCATGACAGTCAGTATGTGGAGACTCTGGAGACCTATCTGGCCCTGGAAGGCAGCTTTCTGGCCATGTCCGAGAAAATGTTTATCCATCGGAACACCCTGATGTACCGGATAAACAAGATCAAGAAGATTCTGGGAACCGACCTTTCCACAGCAGAGGAAAAACTGAATTATCAGATTGCCTGTCTGATTCTCCATATGGATTAAAAAAGAGCCGCAAAATGAGGTGACTGAGGTGACCCCAAAAAGCGGCTCTATTTTATAAGGTCCATTATAGTGGTCAGATCTCAGGAAGGATCTCGATCCACTGACCATCCGGATCGGCGATGAAATACAGACCCATGGCAGGGTTTTCCCTCACGATACAGCCCATCTCCTCATGGAGTTTGTGGGCCGCGTCAAAATCGGCTACCCGGAAGGCAATATGGACGTCTTTGCCGGCATTTTCATAGACACCGTCAAATCCCCGGTTCCAGGTGAATTCCAGTTCAAAAGGCGTCTCATCATTACCCATGAAGGTGTTGAGCCAGGAACCGTCTGCGGGTCCTTTCTGCCGCATGACCCTCAGTCCCAGCGCTTTCTCATAGAAGGCTATGGTCTTTTCCTTGTCCATCACATGAATACAGTGGTGAATAAATCTTGCTTTCATGGTAATCCTCTTTCTTTCCTTTAAGATGTTTCTGTCAGCTCTTTCCCTGCTCCGCCCTTCTCTGGGCCAGACGAAGAGCCATTCTTTCCTTGGCAGTCATTTTCTTTAAAGATGCTTTTCTTTCTGCCTCGGCCGCTGCGGCAGCTACCGCTTTTTCCCCTTCCGCAAGAACTTTTTCTTCCTCTGCCACGGATTTGACGATGGCATCGGCCAGATCATCCATTTCGTCTTCGGTGGAACGGTTTCCTGCGGAGTTGATGGTAACCCTTGCATTGATGATGCGGCAGTCTTTCAGATTCTCATCGATGTATTTCTCCATGAGGGTACCGGACTTGATGGCCCAGGAACCGTTTTCAATGATCCCGAAGACACGTTTGGAGAGATTGAGTACTTTCAGATGATGAAGGAAATCTTCCATCACCGGATAGATATTCAGGTTGTAGGTTACTGAGGCCAGGATGATATGGCTGTATTTGAACGCTTCCGCCACAAGGTAGGAAACGTGGGTCTTGGATACGTCATAGATTCTGACGTTGGTGATCCCCTTGTCGCACAGACGTGAAGCCAGGGCCTGGGCCGCGGATTCCGTGTTGCCGTACATGGAGGCATAGACGATCATGACACCGTTTTCCTCCGGAATATAGCGGCTCCATTTATCATGCTTGTCGATGTAATAGCCAAGATTGGTCCGCCAGACCGGTCCGTGGAGGGGACAGAACATCTTGATGGGCGCGGTCTTGGCCTTGGCCAGGAGAGCCTGGACAAAGGGACCGTATTTTCCCACGATATTGGTGAAGTATCTCCTGGCATTATCGATCCAGTCGCGGTCAAAGTCCACTTCGTCGTCAAAGAGCCTTCCGCCGAGATTTCCAAAGGAACCGAAGGCATCAGAGGAGAAGAGAACACCGTTTGTGGTGTCAAAGGTGACCATGGCCTCCGGCCAGTGTACCATCTGGGCGAAGAGGAAGGTTACCGTGTGTTTTCCGAAACACCGGGTATCCCCTTCTTTTACGGTATCCATGCGGCCGTCCACATCAAAACCGAACTGGCGCATGAACATGAAGGCCTTTTCATTGCTGATGACCGTGGTTTCCGGATGACGGAGGAGGACTTCTGCTATGGAGGCGGCATGATCCGGCTCCAGATGATTGATGACCATATAGTCCAGGGGACGGTCTTTCAGTACATGGGCCAGATTCTCAAGGAATGTGCGGCATACGCTCCAGTCCACACAGTCAAACAATACGGTTTTTTCATCGAGAAGAACGTAGGAGTTGTAGGAGACACCTTCGGGAATCGGATGGATGTTCTCAAAAAGCTCCGTTCTGTAATCGTTGGCACCGATCCAATATAAATCATCTGTAACTTTTCTTACACAATGCATATCCCAAACCTCCTATCCTAATGTGACCGCGCTGATCATTTCCTTTTTCGGCACACCGCATTCCGGACAGCTCCAGGAGTCGGGAAGATCTGCAAATGCGGTCTGGTTTTCTTTGTCCGGATCGTACTCGTAACCGCAGCCGGGACACACATAACGCCCTTTTGCGGTTGCTTTTGTCTCCTTATACAAGGGCTCTTCCGGTTTTGTCTGCACCGGTTTGGCGTTGGGATCCGGTTTTGGAAGATCACTGTTCAATTTGGCGGTGAGGATGGGGATGATCTCAAACATATCGCCCACGATACCGTAATCACAGTTCTGGAAAATGGGTGCATCCGGATTCTTGTTGATGGCAACGACGGTGTGTGCCTTGGAAATTCCCCGGAGATGCTGTCCGGCTCCGGAGATGGCACAGGCGATGTAAAGTGTGCCGGTGAATTTCACACCACTCATTCCCACAAAGCGGTCTCTGGGAAGAACCTGAAGACGTTCGGCGGCAGGTCTTGAACATGCCAGGACCGCACCGGCGCTTTTTGCCAGCTCTTCCATCATGGGCATGCGTTCTTTTACCGCAATGCCCATGCCGACGGATACCGCACGTTCGGCTTCCTCCACCGGTGCCATGATATCGGCTTCCAGGGAGAAATCAAATCCGTCTCCGATCAGGATTTCGATCAGTTTGTTGACATTTGCTTCATTGCTGCCTTCCTGGATGATGATTTTAAGACGCTGGTCTTTACCACGGATCCGGAAAGGCTCGTTGATAATTGCTGCTCCCATGGATTAACCTCCTTTTTAAACAGGATTTGATGGTTTATTCAGATGATCTGCAGCAGGGCAGACCATTATTCTCAGTAGTCAAAACCGCTGTGTGTCCCGATGGGTATTTCCAGCATCTCGGGATGGGCAAAGAGATGTTTCATCATCCGGAGACTCTTGGCGAAATAGAATCCGTCCGCGATCCTCTCGTCCAGTGTGGCACCGATATCGATCACATCACGGATCTGGCTGGTCCCGTCCGGCATAAGCATGGATTCCTTGTGGAGAGTGCCGATGGTGATCATGATGCTGTTGGTTCCGTAGTTGTTCAGATGATGGTAGACGGAGGGGCAACGTATGCTCCCCAGATTGCTGCAGAGGATGGTGGTATAGTTGGGATCCCCGTCTGTCAGGAATCTGGGATTGATTCCCCAGAAATCCAGCCATCTTATGATCCGGATCACGGGAATCAGAACAAGGCGGGGCAGGGCGGCAAATTTATCCAGGAGTTCATCGATACCGCCGGTGGCATGTTCGCTCTTTCTGGTCTCCTTCACATCACCGATGATCCTCCGGCTGATGCTGTCCAGATTATCATCGTCCGTGGGAGTGAGGACCATGAGGGATTCTTCCGCATTGTCGGCGAATTTTCTTTTCACCACAAAGCTGATGGAGATTTCATCCCTTTCATAGAGACGGTATCCCTGGATAAAACGGTTCAGCAGGGGCCTTTCCCTGACCATTCTTGCCATGGCAGTGACGGCGCAGTGAAAAATGGTTGCCTTCTCATCCGGATGTTCCGCGTTTCTTTTCTCCAGATAACGGACTACTTCCGTAGCATCCAGCTTGTCGTTCAGATAGACTTCACAGTCTGTTCTCTTGGGCAGCAGATAGCCCATAACCGTCTGAAGGCCCGGGGCTTTTACTCTTCTGCCGTCTCTGCGGTCCCCGCGGCGGCGTCTGATTTTTGTCTGGTTGTTTTTCTGTTCGCTCATTCTTTTCTCCTAAAAATATTCAGAATTCCTTTTCTGCCTCCTCTTCCAGCAACCGGTATGCCACCTTTCCCACCAGGGTCTTGGGCAGTTCTTCCCGGAAAATGATCTCTCTGGGCAGGGCGTAGGAGGCGATATGAAGGGAAATCTGATCCATGATGGACCGGCGGGTTTCCTCCGTGGGAGGACAGCCTTCCTTCAGAACCACATAGGCCCTTACCCTCTGCATACGCCGGGGATCCTTCACCCCGATGACGCAGGAGTAGGAAACCTCCGGACATCCGTCCAGGACATTTTCAATCTGGGAGGGATAGACATTGTAGCCATGGGTGATGATCATCCGTTTGATCCGCTGACGGAAATAGACATAGCCGTCCTCATCCATCATGCCCAGATCTCCGGTATAGAGCCAGATATTTCCGTCGGACAGACGACGCAGAGTCCGGTCGGTCTCCTCCGGGTTCTTCAGATAGCCCTTCATTACCGTGGGACCCCGCAGGATGATCTCCCCCTCCTCGCCGGGAGGAAGAACATCATCGGTTCCCGGTTTAACGATACAGTAGTAGGTGTCAGGGAAGGGCAGGCCGATGCTGCCTTCCCGGTAGGTATCCTTGGGGGTAAGACAGCTGGCGGTGACACATTCCGTCAGACCGTAACCTTCCCGGACCTGTATGTCTGCATTATGGTCCTTCAGAAACCGGTCGATCTTCTTTTTCAGTTCAACCGTCAGGGAATCTCCCCCGCAGAACATACCCATGAGGAAACTCAGATCAGCCTTTTCCAGTTCCGGTATATGCAGGAGCGCATTAAAGATGGTGGGTACACCTGCGATAAAGTTGGGTTTCCTCTTCATAAGCATCCTGGCGTAGGTCTTGCCGTTAAAATTGGGCATCAGGATGCAGCAGGCCCCGTGGATCAGGATAGTATGAAGGTTGATGCCCAGGCCGAAACCATGGAAAAGAGGCATGCAGCTGAGCATCCGCAATCCTGCCCGGAAATCCAGTTCGATCGCCTTTACGGCCTGGAGAGCCAGAGCATTAAAATTCATATCCGTCAGACATATCCCCTTGGGTGCCCCGCTGGTACCTCCGCTGTAAAGAATGACTGCAGTACGGTCCTCCTCGTATTCCGGGGCCGGAAGGGAAACTTTTTTACCCAGGCGGACAAAATGTTTCCAGAGTATCGTTTTGGGGCCTCCTTCCCTGGAACTGCCGGGATAGCGCAGATATTTCCTTCCTTCTTTGGCTACAAAAAGGCCTGCCAGATGAAGGGGAAGCTCATCCTGCATTCTGGCCATAAGGATGGTGACCTCCTGGGGTACATTTTCCAGGGCGTTTACGACCTTCTCATAGAACATGTCCAGGATAAGAATGGCCTTGCTGCCGGAGAAGGTCAGATAGTAAGTAATCTCATTCCGGGCAGACTGGGGATGGACCATATTGGCCACGATACCCGCCCGGTTCAGGGCATAAAAACACACCAGAGCCTGGGGACAGTTGGGCATGCAGATGGTAACCACATCATCCCTTCTCAACCCCATAGCCACAAATGCGGCTGCTGCCTCCTCAATCTGGCGGACAAAAGATTCATAACTGGTTTTCTTCTGATAAAATTCATAGGCGGTTTCCCTGGGATATTCCCGGGAAATCTTCTCTATCATCTGGAACATGGTCAGTTTAGGATAGTCCAGATGAATGGTTTGACTGTGCATAGCAGGTATTGCCTCCTGGTCAGATGATCATTTGATTTTATTATTTTCATTATACCAACAGGGGAAGGGCAAGACAATGCTTTTATCCATGAAAATACCCCGAAATACATAGAGCATTTCGGGGTATTTGAGAGGTTTACCTGTTATCTTTATCCCTGGTATTTCCGGTCGTATAAGAGGGCGGCCAACAGGACCACAAAACAGGATCCGGCATTGTGGACCAGGGCTCCTGTGGTAGGATTGAGAACACCCAGAACAGAAAGGGTGATGGCAATGAAGTTTATGCACATGGAGAGAGTGATGGCTGTCCGGATCGTTGCTATGGTGGTGTTGCCCAGCCATTTCAGATAGGGGAGTCTCGAAATGTCGTCATTCATCAGAGCAACGTCGGCGGCATCCACGGCGATATCGCTTCCCATGGCTCCCATGGCAACCCCCACGTCAGCCGTCTTCAGGGCCGGAGCGTCATTTACTCCGTCACCGATCATGCAGACAGTGGAGGATTCCCTGAGGAGGTTGATCTGCGCAACCTT
>CACZOS010000202.1 GCA_902782815.1 uncultured Lachnospiraceae bacterium
CTGAATATTCAGGGCACCCGCGGCAACTGCCTCGGTCTGGGCGCTGTTGGGGCTTAAATGGTTCATTCTGTCCCTCCGGAAGATCCGGATGGCTCCTTTTGTATCATACCTCAGGATTGCCGTGGCTACGATCATCAGGACTGCGGCGATCCTGGCCGGGAGAAAATTGCAAAGATCATCCAGGTGGGCGGAAGCATGTCCGATATGGATCAGCTCATCGTTCCGGTAAGCCACCATGGAATCCAGAGTATTTACCGCCTTGTAGGCGAAACCCAGGGGAGCTCCTCCCAGGGCTATAAAAAACAGTGGGGCGATCACTCCGTCCGCCGTGTTCTCCGCGATGGTCTCCACATCGGCCTTGGCGATCTCGCTCTCATCAAGCTCCATGGTATCTCTGCCCACCAGATAGGACATCTCTTTCCTGGCCCCTTCAAGGTCTCCCTCCTTCAGCCGCTTATAGACTTTCATGGATTCCCTTTTCAGGCTCTTGGTGGCAAGGATCTGGTAAATGAAAAAACTTTCCAGGGCAAAGGCCAGAAGGGGATGAATAAGCCGGGCGGCAAAAAGGATTCCGTATACTGCCAGAAATGTTCCCGGAACGATAACCGCCGTCAGCAGATATCCTGCCGCCAGTTCCGCCTTTTCCTTCCGTTCAATCCCCCTGCTTACGCGTTCACCATAGGAACAGCCGTAAATCAGCCGGTGAAGCCCTTCTTTAATTTTCGTGATAAACCATCCGATGATCTGCACCGGATGGATCAGCCCGTGGGGATCTCCGAAGATCAGATCCAGGACGAACCCCAGGACCATGGCATAGATCAGTTTCATTTTTCCTCTTTGCTGCCGTGTTCAGACGGCGTGTGATCAATTATCTGACAATCCGGCCACAGCAGAAAATTCCGCGGCCATATCCACGAAACGCTCTGCCAGGGCTTTGCAGTTGTGAAAGTAAAAATGTGGATATCCTGCCAGGATACGGTCCTGGCTGTAAAGGCCTTCCCACCGTCTTCCCGTGGATTTTTCCATAACGGCCGCATTCCCCCGGTCCCTGGCTGTGGAGTAATGAAACTCATGAACCCTGATCCGGTCCCCTTCTCTCATGAAGGGGTTATCCCTTCCGGCTGTGAGTGTGACATAGCCGAAATCCATGGACAGACGGCTGGTCATCTGTACATCGGTATGGATCAGTCCCAGCATGGGCATGGAGGTCCCGTCCGTCTCGATCAGGTTGTCACAGACATACATAAAACCCCCGCATTCCGCGAAAATCGGTTTGCCGGCGGATGCCGCCGCGCGGATGGATTGTCTCATCCCTTCGTTTTCCGATAATTCTTTCCGATAGGTTTCCGGATATCCTCCTCCCAGATAGATACCTCCGATATCCTCCGGCAGCTGCCGGTCATTCACCGGGCTGAACCAGACCAGATCGGCCCCCATCTGCTCCAGAATCTCCAGATTTTCCTGATAATAGAAACAGAATGCTTTATCCCTGGCTACGGCGATCCTGGCTCTCTTCTTCTCCGGTACGGCGGGTTTATCCATCCCGGGCAAAGGAACGGCCTCCGACCCGATCCGCAGGATCTCGTCCAGGTCTATCCCTTCCCGGGCAGTCTCTCCCAGAACCCGGATGACCTCATCCAGATTGCTGATCTCCGCCGCGGTCATCAGTCCCAGGTGTCTGCTTCCGATATGGATTCCTTCCCTGGGCGGGAAGTAACCCACCACTTTTATCGGCAGTCTCTTTTCAATCTCTGCCTTCATCATCTGATACATGCCTTTACTGCATCGGTTGAGGATCACTCCGGCCACCGGATTTTCCCGGTATTCGATCATCCCTTTGATCAGGGGGATCATGGTGTGGGCCATACCCTTTACGTTCAGGATAAGGATCACCGGGGTGTCTGTCTCCACGGATACCGTATAAGTGCTTTTTTCGGAGGAAACCCCTATACCGTCATAATAACCCATAACCCCTTCCGCCACGGTAAAATCCGCATCGGCAGAGTCTTTGGCCATGAGATGGCGAAGATCATCTCCGGTGGAGAAAAAGGGGTCCAGATTCCGGCACTGTCTGCCGGTGATATGGGTATGGAGCATGGGATCGATGTAATCCGGTCCGCACTTATAGGCCTGGATGGTGATCCCTCTGTCACACAGAGCCTTCAGCACCCCGCAGGTGATACTGGTTTTTCCGCATCCGCTGTTCGCTCCGGCGAAAAGGATGCGGGGTATTTTTTTCCTGGTATCCATGACAACTTCCTTCTGCATACTGTCTGTTTCGTATCTATTTCTGTGAATCTGTTTTTCCGGGACCCGGGCGTCGGATCAGGATCATCTCTATCCCTGCCTGTCTGCAGGCTTCCACCTTCACATCTACCCCGCCCGTTTTTCCACTGTCTTTGGAAACCATAATACATGCCCCTGTCTTCCCGATAAGCCGGAGGTTGTCCTCCACCGAGAAGGGGGGCATCTCTCCAAAGACATGGTCCCGGGGGTATCCGGCCTTCCGGCATCCCTCATAAGAGGCAGCGGTATCCAGAACCCGAACATAGAGCCGGTTTTTCCCGTCCTCCACCTGCCGGGCATAAATCCCGCAGGTATTGACTCCCGTGGTGAGCAGGATATTTCCCCTGCGCCTGTTTAAAACCGCTATGGCCTCGTCGGTATCCGCCACGGAAATGATCCGGTCATAGTCGTAGATCAGGTCCTGGCGCTCATATCGCTCATAGGGGATCTCAAGGATCTCAGCTGCCCTGATCACCGTCTCCGTGACGATCCTGGCAAAGGGGTGGGAAGCATCAATGATCCGGTCACAGGGGTTTTCCTTAAAAAGTGCCAGAAACCCGTCCAGGTCCAGTCTTCCGATGTGAATATCCACCTGGTATTCTTCCAGCATCTCCGCGCCCAGATCAGTAGCCACACAGGCCAGGACCTTCCTGCCTTCCTTCAGTTGTTCCACGATCACATCCCTCGACTCGGAGGTTCCTGCGATCACGATCGTATCATAATTCATTTTTGATGATCATCGTTGTAAAATACCCGTATTCCCTGTCAGGGTCAACCGGACCAACGTATTCTCCTTCCATCCCCACATTGCTGAGCATTACGGCATTGTCCGCTTTTCCCCGGGCTGCCAGCAGATCACAGATCTCCTTTACATGGCTTCCCGCTTTCATGATGATCAGATTGTCAAAGACATCCAGAGCCTCCTCCACCTGATCCATCCCTTTGAGGGAAGGAATCAGGCCGAAGCCCTCGTTTCCTTCCACAACGGAGATGCCTGCCTTGCTGGCCCCGGCACAGAAAGATGGGATACCGGGTACCATCTCCACCTCATATCCCGCTTGCAGCAAGGGTTTATGCACATAGGAATAGGTGCTGTAGATGCCGATATCTCCCAGGGCCAGCATAGCCACGTTCTTTCCTCCGTCAAGGATCTTCATGACCTGCTCCGCAGCCTCCCTGCGGCAGGCCTCTCTCCTGTTTTTTTCCTTATCCATGGTAAAAAGAATCCTTAAGACCTTTTCTTCGGGGATCTCCACTGCCCCCCTGGCGATTTCCAGGGCAAAGCTGATCTCTCCCTCTTTCTTTACGGGGACGGCCACAAGGTCACATTCCATGATCAGTCTCTTAGCCTTTAAGGTCATCAGTTCCGGGTCTCCGGGACCCACGCCGATTCCGTATAATCTACCTTTCATCCATAACTCCTGTCCGACAGATCTGCCCTTTCCGGCTCAGATCTGCTCTGCATTTCTCAAATGTTCCGCAAAATGGGCGGCGATGGCATCGATCTCACCTAATCCTTCCATGATGACCGATGACCGGAATCCCTCCCGGTCGATGACCGATTTCCAGGAATCCTCCTCCTCACCGGCAAGATCTTCCCTGACATGGATGCCTGCCACGATCAGAAGAGGCATTAGGATCACATCCTCGATCCGGTTTCTCTTCAGTCTGCGGATGATATAGTCCAGTCTTGGGAAACCTTCCACCGTTCCCACGAAGGTCCGTTCATAACCCATATCCCTCATCATATCCTCAAACATGAAATAAGTGTTGTTGGCATGGTGTTCGGAGCCGTGTCCCATGAGAACCAGAGCCTCTTTTTCTCCCAGGGGATGGGGAAGCTCTCCCATCACAGCCCGGCAGACTGTCTCATAATCCTCCTCGTCAGTGAGAAGGGGTTTTCCCGTCCGGATCACCGGAATCCGGTCCCGGTATTCCTCCAGGATGACGGTAAGCTTGTCAACTTCGATGCCACCGATAATATAGGTAGGCTGACAAAGCACCTCCTCATATCCTTCTTCCACCAGCTTATCCAGGACCTCCCTGGGATTCAGGACATCAATTCCCTTTGTCTTCTTCAGTTTTCGTGCAATGACTCCCGATGTCCATGCCCGGAAAAAGTCATAATCCGGAAAAGCATTTTTGCAGGTTTCTTCTATATTTTCTATGGCGGCCATGGCTGCTTCGTAACTGCTTCCGAAGCTCACGACCATCAATGCCTTTTTTGCCATTTTATTTTCCTCCCAGCAAAGCAGTAAAGATCATCACCGGATTATTGGTATCCACGATATGATAATGGCCGATCTTTCTTCCCCGGCCCACCGTGGCCTGGATCAGATCATACTCAGGATCATACCGGCCCAGTATTTCACTGGTCTCCGCGATGGTCTCCAGGGTGACTGCGGATACCGTAACCCGGACGGGACTATCGAAGGCAGCGATGGTATCCAGGATTTTTTCCAGCTTTCCACCGCTTCCCCCAATAAAAACCTTGGTGGGCACCGGCAGCTTTTTCACCTGGTCAGAGGCATCTCCCTCCCAGATGGTAAGATTATCCGCAGAAAACTTTTCTCTGTTTTTTCTGATCAGCCGTATGGCCTGCTCATTTTTTTCCACCGCATGAACCTGCCCGAAGGGGACCTGTCTGGCGCATTCGATGGAAACGGAACCTGTCCCCGCGCCGATATCCCAAACGATATCCTCCGGAACAAGCTTCATCTTATGGAGGATAAGTACCCGGATCTCCTCCTTTGTCATAGGGGTTTTATCCCTCTCGAAATCTTCGTCCGATAAAAAGCAGGGTCTGGTGATCTTCCTTGGTTCGGGATTTTTGATCATGGCAACGCAAAGTGAAGGAAATTCCTTCTCCGCCATCTCGGCGGGCGGGCCGGAAACCAGAACCTGGTCTTCATAGGAAAGGTCGGATCCCGCAAAGACCGTCACCTGATCCAGTCCGTAGTCCAGCATGATCCGGGAAAGCCATGCCGGCCCCTGGTCTTTACTGCACAGGAAAAATACCCTGCCATTCTCCGTGACATCCATGGCGATGGATCCGGGGCTCCGGCTTCTTCCATGGACACTTAGAAGTCTGGCGTCCTCCATGGTCTCTCCGAAGGCCGCACCCAGCATCTGCAGGGATCCGATCCCCGGGACAATCTCTATCCTCCAGCCCTCACTGACCGGGTCATCCAGGATAGTTTTATAAAGGCTGTACATCAGGGGGTCACCACTGACAGTCAGGACCACATCCTTCCCCTGTCCCAGCAGGTCATCGATCATGGTTAAGGTGTCTTTTATCTTTCCCATGACCCGGAAATCCACATCTTCAACTCCGCAGAATTCCCTCAGCATGGGAAGGAGCCGCTTTGCGGCGATGACCGTATGGGCCCGGGCCATTTTTTCTTTTGCTATGGGCATAAAATATCCGGGGCTCCCCGGACCTATGCCGACAATAGTCAGTAAACTCATGGATTTTCTCCTTTTTCGGGATCCTCTGCAGGGTCTTGCGGGTTCTTTCTTCCATCTGCGCCATCAGCACAGGGCATGGGGACCAGCACCCGGGCCAGGACCCGGTCCGCATTTTCGCTGGCTGCCAAAAGCTTTTGGTCGGCATCCAGCAGAATGATCCCCACCTCCGCCATCTCATGGGCAGTTTTTATGCAGTAGACGGAAGCCTTCTGGGCAATATCCGTCCAGATTCTCTCATAACCTTCCTTCTTCACCAGTTCCATGGCGGATTTGGTGGTAAAACAATCATAAACCCTGCGGATCAGTTCCGTGGGTGCACCCTTCAGAGCCAGATGGGTACAGATGGTTTCGATCCTGCCGTCCGACACATGGCTATGGGTATTCATGGTACCCGATGCCACCTTTACCAGCTTGCCGGCAAAGCCCCCGATCAGGATGCCGGTAAAGCCTCTCTCCACCGCCTCCTCGATCATGAAACCGATGTAGTTGCTGACCTGGAGAATACATTTAAAGTCCCCGTACATTGCCTTTAAGGCATTTTCCCCGGTGGTACCCAGCACAAAGAGGATCTCGCGGAAACCCTGGTTGGCATACATATCCAGCTCGGCCAGCAGGGAGTCCTTCATGGCTTCTTCGCTCATGGGACGAACGATTCCGGTGGTGCCAAGTACGGAGAGTCCCCCCAGGATTCCCAGGCGTGGATTAAAAGTCTTCCTGGCCAGTTCCTCTCCCCCGGGAATGCTCACCGTGACCACCGCGGCTTTATCTCCGATGATCCGCCGCAGGGCTTTCTCGGTCATCTGACGGGGAACCGGATTGATGGCCCAGTCTCCCGGAGGAATCTTCAACCCTTCCTGGGTAACCCTGCCGATCCCTTTTCCCCCGATAAAGGAAATGGGACCATTCTCATCAAGGATCTCCACCTGGGTGATCACCTCGCTGCCGTGGGTGACATCCGGATCATCTCCCGCATCCTTGATGATCCCGCAGGCTCTGTTCTCCCGGGGAATCACCTCAAGATATAATGTTTTTCCGATGGGGGTCTCCACCTCCACCATATCCGGACACCGGCCGGTAGTCTGCCAAATGGCGGACGCCGCCGCGCCCCCGGTCATGCAGGATCCGGTGGACACACCCTCTCTCAGTTTTTTCATGGTCTTCTCATCTCATTATCAATGCCTGTCTTACATCTGATAAAGCATGGCGTTGCAGATGGTGGCGGCGATATTGCTGCCGCCTTTTCTGCCCCTGGGCACGATATAGGGTACACCGGCCTGCATGATCAGCTCTTTGGATTCCACCACATTGACGAATCCCACCGGAGCTCCGATGATCAGAGCGGGTTTTATTTCCTTATCCCGGATCATCTCGTAGAGTCTGATCAGGGCTGTGGGGGCATTGCCGATGGCAAAAATGATCTCCCCACCCAGGGCTGCACCGCGCTCCATACAGATGGCTGCCCGGGTCACGCCCCTTTCTTTGGCTTCCTTTGCCACATCCTCATCGGACATGAAACAATATGCTTCGCCACCGAAGGCAGCCAGTTTTTTCTTGTTAATCCCGGACCAGGCCATGCGGGTATCCGTCACGATATGGGCTCCCCTTCTGATGGCCTCCATTCCCAGCCTTGCGGCATTCTCGGAAAAACAGAGGTTATCCGCATAGTCAAAATCCGCGGAAGTATGGATACACCGCTTTACAATCCCGAATTCCGGATCAGGCCAGGTACGGCCGTTCAGTTCACTGGTGATGATCTCCATACTGCGTTTTTCTATCTCTTCAGGTTTAACGATCTCGATATGATCAAGCATACGTCTCTCCTCCTCTTCTTCTAAATTTAGGACTCCCCCGCAGGGGAATGCTTTCTTTCCGGCTCTCAGACCAGCTCCTCATATGTGCCGAAATTGGTCTGCTCAAAACTGGGGAGTTCCCAGTAAGCCTTGAAGGCATAGTCGGCAATGGTAAAGCCCATGACTGCTCCCGTACCTTCACCCAGGCACATGTTGGCCAGGATGTAGGGCTGTTTGCCCATGGCATCCAGAACCAGCCGCCCCGCCGGCTCATTGGAACAGTGGGAAGGGAAAAGATAGGGGGAACATTCCGGCGCGATCCTGGTGGCAACCAGGGCCGCGATGGATGAGATAAATCCATCGATAAAGATGGGCACATTTAAGGCTGCCGCGCCGATAAAACATCCCACGAGGCCGGCGATGTCCAGACCGCCCACCTTGGAAAGGACATCCAGGGGATCCTCCTTATTCACTTTATTCACAGCAATGCTCTCCTTGATGACCTCGATCTTGTGCTCCAGATCCTTACTGGTGAGACCGGCACCTTTTCCGGTGACCTTCTCCACGGACTGGTCAAGAAGGACCGAGCAGATGGCGCTGCTTGTGGAAGTGTTTCCGATTCCCATCTCGCCGGTGGCAAAAAGGGTATAGCCTTTATTTTTGAGGGTCTCCACCATCTCAATGCCGACCTCTATGGCCCGGACGGCCTCCTCCCTGCTCATGGCGGGTCCCTTCATCATGTTGTCGGTGCCGTATTTGATCTTACGGGGGATAACCTTGGGATTATCGCAGTCCGTGACAATACCGATATCCACAGGGTACACATCCGCCCCGCTCATCCCTGACATGATACAGATGGACGCATTGTGTTTTGTCATGTTTTCGGTGACGGTCTTGGTCACCTCCTGGCCGGTCTGGGTTACCCCTTCGGCTACCACTCCATTGTCCGCGGCCATGACGATAACGGCTTTTTTCCCGATCCTCGGTTCCTTATCCCGGTAGATTCCCGCAAAAGAAATAACCATCTCTTCCAGTCTGCCGAGACTGTAGAGGGGTTTCCCCAGGGTATTCCATCTGGCACGGGTATATCGCATTGCCTCCTCGTCAAGAGGGGTGATCTTATCGATTGCTTCCTGTAAAGTCATGTTCTATCCTTTCTATAACCGGTTTTACTCCGGAATACGTTTTTTCCTCAGCCTGCCATATAGCCCCGGATCAGCTCCACGAGGCTTACGGGAAACCCGTAAAAACGGATGATCACCAGAACCAGCAGGACCAGCAGCACTTCGGCCAGCTCACTCCCGGCTCCCATGACATCCCCCGTGATCCCGCCGATCTTGCCGCTTATGTATATGCGGAAGAGCCAGGCAAAGACGAAAAGGACCACATAAAGAGCCAGCCCCCACCCGGCAAATGCCGTGGCCATAGCCACCAGGCCCAGGATGACGGTACCCAGCAGAGTGCCGAAATCTATGGTTCCCACATAGATCCCGATCCCTTTCTCCCTGGGATAGACTGCCTTGTAAACGATGGCTCCCTGAACCATTTTTCCGGCGATGGGCATCATGAGGACCATCATCGGGATCTTCTCCGGCGGCAAAGCTGCCAGGCCGCAGACCTTAAGCATAATATCAAAGCACATGGCTATGGCGCCGTTTGTGCCGATCCGGCTGTCCTTCATGATCTCCAGCATCCGTTCCCGGGTCCGGGCAGAATATATCCCGTCGGCGGTGTCCGAAAGGCCGTCCAGATGGAAGGCTCCCGTGACACAGAAATTGGCCAGCATGGCAAAGATGATGCCAAAAAGGGAGGGAAGGATCAGGCTCACCAGCAGATAGACCGCCAGGTCCACGATCCCGATCACCAGGCCCACCACGGGGTAATAGAGAAATCCTTTATGCATATCTTCATCTTTCACTTCCCCCAGGTCCACATTGACCGGTATCCTGGTCATGAAACCCAGGGTGAGCAGAAAGCGTTTTATCTGTGTCTTCATTTTTCCTCTGTTCTCTCTTTTATCTTTTATCTTCCACGTCCGCAAGGATGGCATTCAGGATTCCGGAGGCGGTATATTCCAAAGCCGTTCTGGCGATGGTCAGCCCGGCCTTCTCCGCGGATTTTGTGGTCACCGGACCGATGCTGACATATCTGCCCGTAACCTGATCCGGATCCTCCACCATCTCTTTAAATGCCTTTACGGCCGAAGAACTGGCAAAAGTGATGTAATCGCATGTTCTCACCAGACGGTTCAGCTCCTCCGCCTTTCTCCGGTCATAGACCGTGTGGTAAAGGGGAATGCAGTCATGGGAAATACCTGCCTCTTCAAGGGCTTTCGGCAGTTTTTCATTGGCCTCTCTTGCACGAAGGAGGAGAACCCTGTCTTCTTTCTTCAGAAGGGGGATCATACTCCCGGCCATATCCTCCGAGGAGTAAGCCAGAGGGACGAAATCAACATAGATTCCATGGTCCTCCAAAGCTTTCTGGGTGGTTTCCCCGATGGCTGCGAAATGTATATGAGCCAGGGAGCGGACATCCAGACGATGGTTCTTTAATTTTTCAAAAAAGATCTCCACACCATTGGCACTGGTGAGTACGATCCAGGAATAATCCCTGATTTCTTTCATGGCCCGGTCAAATTCCGGAAGATCCAGCTGTTCGGTACGGATCAGGCTGAAAGAGATGGCTTCCGCCCCCTCACTTTTGAGAAGGGGAGAAAGACGGTCTGTCATGGACCGGCTTCCCGTCACCAGGATCCTCTGGCCGAAAAGAGGCTTCTTTCCATACCAGTCCAGGACTTCCCTGAGTCCTACCACATCACCCACCACCGTGATGGCGGGGGTCCGGATCCCTTCTCTTTTTACCACATCAACGATATCGTGAAGCCTGCCCACGGCCACCTTCTGTCTGGCGGTGGTTCCCTCCTGCAGGACTCCCACCAGAGTCTCCGGATCTTTGCCGTGATCCATAAGTTCTGCCACGATATTGGGCAGGTTTTTCAGTCCCATGAGGAAAATGAGGGTTCCCTCTTCCTTTGCCAGGGTGGAGTAATCCAGGACGGTCTCCCCCTTCTTGTGGTCTCCCTCATGTCCGGTGATCACGTGGAAAGATGAGGCAAAATCACGGTGGGTCACCGGAATCCCGCAGTAGGCCGGTACAGAATAGGAGGAGGAGATTCCGGGTACCACTTCAAAGTCCACTCCCGCTGCCCGCAGTTCCTGTCCTTCCTCACCGCCTCTTCCGAAGATATAAGGGTCTCCTCCCTTGAGGCGGACTACATTCTTTCCTTCCAGGGCAAGCTCTACCAGCAGCTCATTGGTCTCATACTGGTGCAGATGGTGATGGGAAGACCTTTTTCCCGCATAGATCAGTTCCGCGTCATCCCTCACCTCATTTAAAAGGGAGCTTGATGCCAGACTGTCATAGACCACCACATCAGCCTCCCGGATGAGCTTAAGGCCTTTTCTGGTCAGCAGATCTTCGTCTCCGGGACCCGCCCCCACCAGGTAAACCATACCCTTGTTGACCGCCCGGGCGATGGTCTTGCCCAGGGAAGCAGCCAGTTCCCGCTTCTTCTCGTAGGAGATGTCTTCCGGGATCTCCATACTGCGTACGGCCTTCTTCACATGGATGCCGTCCTTCACATACATGCCGTGCATGATGAATGAGCCGTCCTTCTCTTTACAGATTGCGGCGGCCGGAGCATTGCAGCTGCCGCCGATGGTCTTTAAGAAGCTTCTCTCTGCCTCCAGAAGACACATCGCTTCCGGGCAGTTTATGGCGGAGAGGATCTTTTCGGTTTCTATATCCCCCTCCCTGGACTCCACGGCCAGAATACCCTGGCCGGCAGCGGGGAGAAAGATTTCCGGATCCATGTATTCAAAACGGATCCCTTCCATATCCTGGTAATTAAGGCGCTCGATCCCCGCTGCTGCGAGGATGATGCCGTCATACTGTCCTTCTTTCAGTTTGCGCAGTCTGGTCTGCACATTTCCCCGGAGAAGACGGATCTGTACCCCGGGATTTACCTCTCTGATCAACAGCTCCCGCCGAAGGGAACTGGTCCCCACAATGCTTCCGGGAGCCAGATCTTTAAGCTTTTTTCCGCTGGTGGAGACAAAAACATCGCGTACATCCGCCCGGGCGAGGGCTGCACCGATCCCCAGTCCCTCCGGAAACTCCATGGGCATATCCTTGGCACTGTGAACCGCGATGTCGATCTGGCCGGACAGAAGTTCCGCCTCGAGTTCAGCGGTAAAAACTCCCTTGCCACCGAAAGAGGTTAAAGACCTGTCCAGAATCTGGTCACCCCTGGTATCAATCTTTACGATGCGGACCTCCATATCGGGGAAGGTTTCCAGGATCCTGTCCCTGACTGACTCTGTCTGGACCATTGCCAGAAGGCTTTTTCTGGTCCCGATGCGTATCACCTTACTCATCCTTACCTCCATCCCGGGAAAAACCATATTTGTCATGATAGCCACGGGGAGTGATCATCTTTCCGTCTTTGACATAAGTGTTGGAATTCCCCACGATGACGATGCTGAACATATCCACCGGGGACTCCCCGATCTTATCCAGAGTAGTGATGTAGGAAGACTGGTCCGGGCGGCCTGCATTCCGGACCACGCCCACCGGTGTGGACCCGTCACGGTACTTCATAAGGATGTCCGCCGCCCTGTTCAGGTAATCGGCCCTTTTAATACTCCTGGGATTATAGAAACAGGCAATAAAGTCACCCTGGCCTGCGCAGTCGACCCTCTTCATGATCAGATCCAGAGGAGTCATGAGGTCGCTTAAGCTGATGATGGTAAAATCATGCATAAGAGGTGCCCCCAGGACAGCTGCCGCAGCACTGGCCGCCGTGATCCCGGAGAC
>CACZOS010000203.1 GCA_902782815.1 uncultured Lachnospiraceae bacterium
CTCCACTGGTGCATCTCCTCCAGGGTCTGCCTCAGTGTCTCGCATCCGGCAGCACACCGTTGTTTCAGGATCTTCTCCAGATCGACGATCCTGCGCCAGAGTAGAAAACCTCCCAGGGCCGCACACAGGACCGCGGCCACAAGTACGTAGACATTGAAATGGAATATGCTGATGCCCAGGGCCACAAGGCCTCCCAGGGTCATCAGAAGAAAGATCAGGAAGTACTTGTCGTGGCAGAGGTTGGAGAGACGGTTCTTCTCGAAATACTGCTTAAGGTCTTCCGTAGCTTCGGGGAGATCATTCTCGTCACAGTCCCTGCTCCATCCTTCGATGGTCACAGGGTAGCGCCTCTTTTCCTGTTCTTCATAGGCACGGGCATATTTTTCCAGGCCGTTGATGATCCATTTCTTCAGGTAGACGATAGAGAACTTGCGGACTGCCACATCCACCTGGGTGTCCTCCTCCTCAAAAGCCCAGTCAAAAAGCAGTTCATCCAGGGAATCCCTGCCGTCATCCTCCGGATATTCCATCTCATAGAATTCCCTGGCCTTGCTCAGGTCTCCCTTGGCCCGGATGATCATCTCATTCTCTTTCTTCTTGCGGATGACCTTCCATTCCTCGTCATCGTAGGAGTTGATCAGGTCGTAGAGGATATCCTCGATCCTCTGGATCACATTCCCCTGGATGGTCTTATCCCCTTCCAGCACCTCCCGGATCATGTCGGTGAGAACCTGGTTCTTTTCCCCGCAGGATAAAAGTTCCTTCATCCGGGGATAATCCGGGCAGTGAACCCTCAGGTTGTCAAATTCCTCATCGGTGATATGGGGATAGGCCTTGGCATACCTGGCCATCTTGTCCGCCACGGCCGGGCCGTAGTTGGGATGGAGGGTCTCCATCTGCTGAAGGGAATCCACGAAGAAATGATAAACCTGCCGGTTAAACTGCATGTCCCCGCCGAAAACCCCTGCCAGATAGGCCTGGAGGAGGTATTTCCATTCCCTTCCCAGGTTGTCGATATTGACCCTGTCCAGATAGTAGAGATACCATTTCTTGGCGGTCTCCAGCCTTCCGTATCGGAGATAGACCAGAAGATAGAAAAGGGCGCATTTTTCCGCGTCCATGGTCAGCGCCCGGGAGAGGGCCCTGCCGGCTGCCTCCTTCTCATGGTTGCTCCAGAGCATGATGGAGGTGATGGCGTAGGCCAGCCAGTAATCCGTGTTCTTCAGGTAGGCTTCCTCCACCTTTTTTCTCATGTTTTCGTTGGATACGATCTGGCTGTCCACCGCCACGATGTATCCCAGACTGATCCTTCTCAGCTCGTTATAATAATAAAATCTGGTATAATATTCGTCCGTATACTGGGTAACCTTCTTGGAGGCCTCACTGAGGTTCTTGAAGGTGAAGTAGGAACTGGCCAGCTCGTCCAGAAGCTGGAAAAGCTGTTCCGTGGAAACCTCCACGGTCTGTACTTTCTGCCGCATGATCCCCAGCTCCTGATGGGCCTCTTTACGCATGATGGCGGCATTGGATGTCAGTATTCCTATATTGTGGATCAGGGACTTTAACTCCGCCTCCAGCTGAGCCTGTTCCTCATAGGCCCGGTTGATCTGGTTGACCAGCCGGTTGATCTCATCGATCAGCCGCGCTCGTTCTTCCTGCTCGGCCCTGTATTCTTCCTGGGTCAAACCAATCGCCTCCTTCTAAAAAATCGAAAACTTTCTGCTCAGATGATCGTCGCAGATCCTCACTGTGTTCTCACTGAGCCCGTTCCGGTACTCTTTGGCGAATTTTCGAAATGCCATATTCCGGTTATCCACCGAGATCGTTTCATTGATATTCATCCCCAGTCCCATCATCTGGTCACAGATCTTTCTGGCGGTACTCAGGGAGTCCGCATTGCTGACCAGATAGCCGTGGAGAAGACTGCAGCGGAGCTGTTTTCCCTGAAAACTGATCCGGATCCGCTGGGCTTTCAGGGCATCCACGGAGATGGTCCTGATCATCCGGTCCAGATGGGCGGCCTTGTCCACATCGTCCCTGTCGGTGATATCCAGAAGGTAGGTGATGAAGGCCTGGGGGGAGATCTCAAATCTTCTCCGCATCAGGTCTTCCAAAGTCTCTCCCGACAGATCGGATCCCTTCCGGAGGATATACTGGCTGATGGCGCCGGGACTGCAGACCGACCCGTTGGCCAGAAGCCGGCTTATGAGGCCGTTGCTCAAGCCCGTATCCCCCATGATGATCTGGTCCATGACCCTGTCCTCAAGACGGAAGCCCTCCTCCGCCAGAACCGAAAGGATCTCCATCTTGACCTCTTCCTCATCCTCGCTGCCGGTATAATACTCGTTCAGCAGATTCCGGTTAAGATACTCCTTGGAAAAGCCGGTCTTGAAAATAAGGTCCACGACCCTGGGTTTATATTCTCTATCCCTGCTGTTGCGGAGAATGTACTCTTCCACCATCTCCCGGGACAGGGGAAGCTGGTCCCGGATAAGAGTCTGGAGGATGACAAATCTCTCCTCCGGCAGGTCGTCATTTTCATTTAAATAAAACTGATAAACTCTCCGGATCTCATTTTGCTGATAAACAAAATCCACGAGCCCCAGAAATCCGTCCAGAAGACGGACCCGTTCGAAATTCTCCCAGCCGAAATCATCGATAAAACGCATGAGGTCATCGGCGGTGAGATTCACGTACATATTTTTCTGCTTCAGGCTGTCCAGGAGAGCGTTAAGCACATGGAAGATCCGCTGCTCATTGGCAAAAAAGCGGATCAGCTCCGTGGCGGTCTCCGACTGGGAATTGCCGGAGAAAATGGTATCGAACACACTTCTGGCCTCGTCGTAATCCTTCATCTGATGGTAGAGCCCTGTGGTGATGATGGTGTAGATATCAAAGGGTATCCCGTCCTTGTTCATCCTACGCAGGAAGATCAGCTTGGTGGCCATGGAGTCGGTGCTCTTCTCCAGGTACTGTTCATAATGTTTTACGGCTTCCGCCGTGTTGTTCAGGTGGAAGAGATTCTCGATATAACGCCGTTTATTCTCGTTATCCGGGTACTGGTAAAGAATGTATGGGGGAATCCTGGTCTTGTCGATGAAGGCGGTGTTGGAGAGCAGCATATCCGTCCCCGCGTAATCCCTCCGGGCGAGAAGCTGTTTTAAGACGATGGTGTTGGTATTCTCGTCGTTGATCAGGCGGAGATCCATCTTCTTGAGCAGGTAGTCTATCCGGTCATCCATGCCGATCAGGTCGAAGATCACCATCAGGTCGGTAAAGATATCCCTCACTTCATAGGTGAAGGACTCGTAGAGGTCGATCTCCTCCTTCTTCAGCTTGGGATAGGTTTCCGTGAACTGGCGTACAGACTGGTTGAACCTGGCGATCCGCCGCTTATTCTCCATGGGGCTGACATTGCGCAGAGTCCTCATATTCACATAGTAAAAGCAGATCTTGACCAGAAGGGTCCCCACATAATCCGGACTCTTAAACTCGCACTGCTCCAGGAAATGATTTGCCCCGTTCAAGTCATTGCGGAGCAGGTTCCCGATGGCCAGACCTACCAGGGTATGGAGTTCTTTTCTCTCTTTATTGCGGCCCTGCTCGCAGATGACGCAGAGCCATTTTTTCTTCGTTCGGTCAAAATCCAGACGCTTTCCGCATTCACAGATCTTTGCGACAACATTCCGTGACATACTCTTCTCTCCCATGTGAACTATTAGCTATAGTTTACCATATTTTCTGTCACTTTAACAAGATAAACGAAGGTAATCCGCCACCGGTTTAAGGGCGGTGATGAACCAGGGAGTAAAAAGCTCGGGCTGCTCTTCCACCTCCTTCATCAGGTCCTCTATCCTGATCCATCTCCAGTCTTCCACCTCACAGGGATGGGGAACCGGCTCATCCCCGGATTCCCCCACAAAAACATGGTCATACTCATATTCGATGAGCCCGTTCGGGAATTCCGCCCTGTAGACAAAGGCATGGATCTCCTCCAGCCGGTCCGCCCGGATCCCCATCTCCCGGTAAAGCCTTTCCCGGGCGGCTTCCTCTATATCCTCCCCGAGACCCGGATGGGAACAGCAGGTATTGGTCCAGAGGCCCCCGCAATGATACTTTGAGACAGCTCTCCTCTGAAGGAGGATCCGGTCTCCCCGGAAGATAAAAACAGAGAAAGCCCGGTGGAGGAAGCCCCGCACATGGGCTTCCATCTTATCCTCCCGGCCTTTCACCCGGTCAGCCATATCTACCAAAACCACTTCATTTCTTTCTTTCATGTCCGGTATCCTCAGACGGTCCTGGCATATGCCAGTACCTGTTTCAGTGCCGACTCCTTGTCCACACCCGCCAGACGAAGCTTGTGGGCATAGGCCAGAATCTCCGAAAAGTTCTTGTCCGGCTTAAGGCCGGCTTCCACCAGGTCCCTGCCCATGACATGGGGTCTGGCCATATATTCCTCATAGATGGCCAGGCGCTCTGCCAGGAAGGGTTCACAGGAGACATAAGGCTCCTCCCTGATCGATGCCCCGGCATCGGCGTCCGCCAGCAGGATCAGATCCCGGGGTTCGACAGACTCATCAAACATCCGGTTGGTCTTTTTGATGGAGGCAGGACCGTTGGCGGCCATGTGAGGCCTCATGTGGTTCTCTACCATGTTCAGGACATATTCGGTGATCTGTTTGTCATGGGTAAGCCTCTCCAGAAAGCTTCTGACCAGGGGCAGTCCCATATGTTCATGGTCATAGGCATGAAGCCGGCCCTCTTTCTCCTCTGTGGCCACAGCCTTGCCGAAATCATGGCATAAGGCTGAGAGCATGAAAGGCAGCGGCCGCTTTGCCTCTGCCCTGCGGGCTGCAGCCCTGTCCA
>CACZOS010000204.1 GCA_902782815.1 uncultured Lachnospiraceae bacterium
AAGCTCCCCCATCACCTGGTTCAGGCTTTCCATTCCACTCTTGAAGAAGTGAAATATGCGGACCTTCTCCTTGAAGTGGTGGATTGTTCGGATCCCAGGTATAAAGATCACATGGCAGTTACCAGGGAGACCCTGGTCAGCCTTGGGGCTGAGGATATCCCCTGTATCCATGTGATGAACAAATGTGACGCTGCTTCCGAGGATTATCCCCGGGCGGGGGAGAATGCCGTCTATCTGTCTGCCGGAGAAGGTGTCGGCATCGATCTGCTTACAGAAGTGATCCGCCGGGAGATCTTTAAAGATTATGTAAGCTGCACCATGCTGATTCCCTATACGGAAGGGGCACTTATTTCCTATTTTAATGAGAACGCCTCGGTGGATCAGGTGGAATATCTGGCGGAGGGGACGAAAATATCCATGAATTGTCTGTGGAAGGACCTGCAGAAATATAAAGAGTACGTGGTCTTCTAGTTTTGTTGACAAACATTTTCTTCCTCGTTACAATGACAATAAGAGCTGAACATCGGATGGGGGTTAAGCTCCCATCTGATTTTGTCTCCGGTCCAGTTGAAGATCTTTGCCATTAAATGAGGAGATTGTGATGAAATACCAGATTGTCAGTGACGGCTGCTGTGATTTGACATCCGAAGAGATCGAGAAATATCATCTGCGGATCGTTCCTTTTTATGTTTCCTTTGACGGGCAGACCTATCTGAAAGAGATTGAGGAAATCGGGATCCGCCGGGTGTACCAGGAGATGGTGGTGGATCATCCCGAGATTTTTCCCAAGACATCTCTTCCATCTCTGCAGGATTACCTGGATGTATTTGAGGAGTATTACCGGGAGGGAAAAGCGGTGATCTGTATCTGCTTCACCCCGGCTTTGAGCGGTTCTTACAACTGTGCCTGCAATGCCAGGGAGGTCTTTCTGGAAGAGCATCCCGATGCGCAGGTCAGTGTCATCAATTCCCAGGCGGGAACAGTGACCCAGGCCCTGATGGTGATCGAGGCCGGAAAGATGCAGCAGGCGGGCATCTCATATGAGGAGTGTGTCCGGATCCTGGAAGAGATGAAGAAATCAAACCGGATCTTCTTTACGGTGGGCAATCTGGATTACCTTCAGCACGGAGGCCGGATCGGCCGTCTGGCAGGGCTTGCAGCCAGCGCCCTGTCCCTGAAACCCATGATCACCCTCATAAACGGGGAGATCACGAAATCCGGTGTCGGGCGGAGCCGGAAGAAAACAGCGAATAAAACCATCGATCTGATGGAGAATCATTTCAGAGATTCCGGAGAGGATCCTGGAAAGTATCATTATGCCGTGGGTTATGGATTCGATATCGAGGAGGGAAAGAAGTTCTACCGGCAGGTGAAAGATGTGATACAGGGCCATGGATGGGCACAGGAGCTCCTGGAAACACAGATCGGCGCCACAATCGCTGTCCATACCGGACCCCATGCCATAGGCATCGGGATCATCAAAAGATATGAAGAGTATCTGAATCAATAGATAGTAGGGCCGGGAGGGAACCGGATCCTCAGGGATCCTTTCCTTTCGGTTTTTTCTGCCGGAAGATAAAGGAGATTAGCATGAACCAGAAAATGAAAGAGGTTTTAAGACAAGTGGACCGGGTAATCATCGGCAAGGAGAGCATCACCAGAAAAGTACTGATGACTTTTCTTTCCGATGGCCATGTCCTCCTGCAGGATGTCCCCGGCGTGGGAAAGACCACCATGGCTCTGGCTTTTTCCAAAGCCCTGGGTCTTTCTTACAAGAGAATCCAGTTCACGCCGGATGTCATGCCTTCAGATGTGCTGGGATTTTATTTCTACAACCGGGAGACCGGGGATTTCGTTTACCGGGAAGGTGCTGTCATGACCCAGATTCTTCTGGCGGATGAACTAAACCGTACCTCCAGCAGGACCCAGTCCTCCCTTTTGGAGGCCATGGAGGAGGGCCAGGTGACGGTGGACGGGCAAACCCATGTACTGCCGGAACCCTTTTTCGTGATCGCCACCCAGAATCCTGCCGGTTCCGCCGGAACCCAGGTCCTTCCCCAGTCACAGCTGGACCGCTTTATGGTCATGTTATCCCTGGGATACCCTGACCTGAAAGAGGAGATTGTCCTGATGCAGGACCGGGGTTCAGGAAATCCCCTGGATTCCGTGGAAACCGTCCTTACGGACCGGGAGATCAGTATCATAAAGAAAGAAGTGAAAGAGGTTGAAGTATCTCCTCTGATCTATCAGTATATTGCCATACTTGCGTCAGCCACCAGAAAGCATGACCTGGTGGAGGTTGGAGTCAGCCCCAGAGGCTCTCTTGCCCTTTGCCGTATGGCGAAAGCCGGAGCCTATCTGTCCGGCCGGGACCATGTTATTCCCGAGGACGTCCAGGAGGTCATCCGGGATGTTTTCAGTCACCGCCTCATCCTGAAGGCCAGGGCCCGTCTGACCGAAAATATGGAGGAGGAAATAATCAAGGAGATCGTGGCATCCGTCAGAATTCCGGATGTCCGGACCGGAAGATGAAAAAAAACGTGAGAAGAAAAAAGAGAAACACGCTTTTCCTTTTCGCCGCAGGCTTTCTGGCTGCATCCTTTATCGGTTTGAGGATCCTGCTGATCTATCTCTTGTTCTGGATCCTTCTGATCGGGATATCCTTCCTCTACTTTTATCTGCTTCCTTCTTCTCTGCCCTGCACTCTGGAAATACCCGGGACCTGCAGGAAAGGGGATGAGGTTGCGGGACGCCTTTATGTGGTGCAGAACGGAAGGCTGCCCATCTTTCACGGGGAGGCCCGGATACTGCTGAAAAATCACTTTTCCGGACAGGAAGAAAGGATCAGTCTGGATATTATGCTCATGGGGAGGGAGGAAGGTATCTCCGCCTTCCATCTGCATGTTCCCTATCTGGGAATGATGGAGATCCTCCTGGAATCTGCCGAAGTCTGCGGCCTGTTCGGAATCGGAAGGAAAAAGATACTCTCTTCCATGAAAAAGTATCTTATGGTTCTTCCGGATACCCGCAGCATGATCCTGGAGATTCCGCCCCTTTTTCATCCGGATCCTGAAGGGGAGGAAGTCCGAGAAGCATTCATGGGATATGACCCGGGTCTTTACCAGGGCATCCGGCCTTATCAAAACGGGGATCCTCTGAGGAATATCCACTGGAAGATGACCGGAAAGACCGGAGAGATCATGGTCAGGGAGCTGGGAGTTCCCGCCGGAAGGGAACCCAGGCTTTTCCTTTATACTGGGCTCCCCTGCCTGGATCCGGCCCGGATCGATGCCCTGATGGAAGATTATATCTCCCTTTCCATGACGCTTTCAGCCCGTGGGCAGTCCCACATTCTCTGCTGGAAAAATGAAGGAAAAGAACCGGTGGAATACCGGGTGGATATCCCGGCGAAACTGGAAGAGATCCTGGAATCCCTGTATCAGATCGTATTCTGGCAGGATCCGGGAAAGGACAGGGATACCCGGATTTACTATATGAGTTATGATGAAGAATCCGTTTACGGATTGTTTGCCGCGGGAGACCAGGATATACTTAAGCCTGTCTATCTGCGGGAAAGGCTGTGGAATGAAGGAAAAGTCTAGGACTTTGTCAGAACAAAAGATCCATAAAGCATTTACGGTCTCGCCCTGGAGAGAAGAGCGCGACTGGCCGGAGATCCTTCGTGGCGTTCTCCTCCTGTGGATGGGAACCGGGTTACTCCTGGGATGGCTGACCGCCCTTTTAGGGCTGGACTGTTCTCTTGTCCCGGTCTGCCTCTTTTTATGGATTCCTTCAATATTAACAGGCGCAATTATTCCGGAGTGGTCCGCAGGGAGAGGGAAAGTCTGTCTGGTCCTTATGGGTCTGCTGCCTTTACTGATCCTGATCCTTCCTCCCCTGAGGGAGGGAAGGGAAGGACTTATCCGGGATGCTTATCATACCCTGGCCAAAAGGGGGATCATTTTCTTCAGCCGGGGTTCGGAGACAGATGCGGTCTGGACAAAGACTGCAGTCCTTCTCATTCTCAGCCTGTGGATTATGCTGCTGATGCGGTGGATTGTGTCCGGGCGCGGGGAATATTCCTGGCTGTTTTGCATCTGCCTTCTTCTGATCGAGATGCGCTGTGGTACAGGAGAAGACGCTTTCTGGTTTCTGGCCTGGCTTTTCTGGTTCCTTCTTTTTCATATCAGCTCCATGAGGGCCTACATCATGCTGGTGATCCCTCTGCTGGTCCTTACGGTTACTGCGGAGACGCTGTCCCGTCATTCCACGGGCGGAGTCTGGAGAGAGGCATGGATCAACTTCCGATATGGAGGAGATTCCCGGGGTCTTCCCCGGGGAAGGCTGGAGGATGCCGGATCCTTTGATAGGGGAGAAGAAACTGTTCTTACCCTGAACAACGACCGGGGAGACTTCTTTTATCTTAAAGGGTTTGTGGGTACCTTATACCGGGATAATGCCTGGATTGCCGAAGATAAGTCGCTGGAGGATGTGGAGAAGAGTATTCTGGGATCAGAAGAAGACTTTTTTTTCTGGCTCCATGATCAGGGGTGCTCGGGCTGGAATCAGCTTGCCCAGAAAATGGGCAAAGGAGAAAAAGAAACTCTGTCTGTTCGCAATCTCGGTGCCGACAGAAGGAATCTTTATCTTCCTTACGAGCTGACCGGTTCTCCCCTGCAGTTGGAAAAGGATGGGACTGCCGTGTCCGTCACCGGGGAGACCCTTCTGGCTACCGGTCTGCGGGGACAGAAAAACTACGATCTGAAAATGTACCCTTCCCTGGCCGGGCAGATCAGTCCGGAAAAAGGGAAGAAGAAAACCCGGACCGGACAGCCCTACAATATCTATGAAGAATATGTGGACCGGACCTGCCTGGCCTTGCCCATGGAAGTCCGGGAGACCCTCCTGGAAGAACTGGGAGGGGTAAGTACGGTGGGAGTCGATGATCCCCTGTCCGTCGTTAAAAGAGTCAGAAAATGGATGGGCGACCGGATGAGCTACCGGGCTGACCCGGGACCGGTGCCGGAAAATGAGGATTTCGTAAAATGGTTTTTCTCGGGAGAAGCTGCTGGATACGATGTACATTACGCTACCATCGCAGTGATGCTTTTCCGTTATTACGGGATTCCCTCAAGATACGTTGAGGGCTATCTGGTTGAGGGAAGCAATGAGGTCAGAGAGGCTGCTGCCCATGCCTGGCCGGAAATCTACCTGTCCGGCCTGGGCTGGGTGCCGGTGGAAGTGATGAAGGATTATCAGAAAAGAATGCCTTCCTACCTTAAAGAGGACGAGGAACTCTTTTCCGGTGATAATAAAGAGACAAAGCCTGATTCCCCCAAAGAGGAGAAAAAACCTTCTCCCGGGGAGAAGACCGGGGAAAAGGGAAATAAGGAAGAGAAAAACGGTTCGGAATCTCCGGTATCACCCGTCGCCTCAGGCCCGGGTAAGGGAATCCTCCCGGCTGTTCTGATCCTTTTCATCCTTATGGGGCTGCTTCCGGTTCTGTCAGGAAGGGCAAAAAGGATCATGCGTCCGCCGCTGGAGAAAACTTCACCGGTTTCTTACCTGATTCTCTGGTACCAGTACTGCATGTTCCTCATCTATTTACTGGAGGATGATCCCGGGGAAAGGGCATCCATGGCCGTGGATAACCGGCTGGTCCGGTGGGAAGAACGGTGGATAAAGAGACATCCCGAAGTGGACACAAAAACCCTGCGGCGGGTGGGGCTCCTTCGCCAGAAAGCGATCTACCGCAGGCAGGGGATCAGCCGGAAGGAGGCAGAGTCCGCCAAAGGTTTTTTGGAAAAGGAATCCCGCTTTCTCTGTTCCTGCCTCACTCCGGCAGGGAAGATCCGGGCGAGGTTCGGAATAAGACCTTCTTTTTTGGCACAATACAGGCGAAGACATGATTAATAGGAGAATATAGATTATGTGGTTAGCGGACCAATGGAAAGAATATGAAGTGATCGACTGCTCCCGGGGGGAGAAACTGGAACGCTGGGGGGACTATATCCTCCTGCGCCCTGACCCCCAGGTTATCTGGCAGACGGAGAAAAAGGACCGGCGCTGGCATAAGCTGAATGCCCACTACCACCGCAGCAGCAGAGGAGGGGGAAACTGGGAGTTTTTCAGCCTTCCGGAACAATGGGATATCCGTTACCGGGATCTGACCTTCCGTCTGAAACCCTTCAGTTTCAAACATACCGGCCTTTTTCCTGAGCAGGCAGTCAACTGGGACTGGTTTTCGGAAAAGATCAGGAGAGCCGGCCGACCGGTAAAGGTCCTCAACCTTTTTGCCTACACCGGAGGTGCTACCCTGGCTGCCGCGGCGGCAGGCGCCGCGGTCACCCATGTGGATGCCTCCAAAGGTATGGTTACCTGGGCCAGGGAGAATGCTTCTGTCTCCGGTCTGTCAGACCGGCCTGTGAGATGGCTGGTGGATGATTGTGTGAAGTTTGTGGAACGTGAGATCCGCCGGGGCAACCACTATGACGGCATTATCATGGATCCCCCCTCTTACGGCAGAGGACCGAAAGGGGAGATCTGGAAGATCGAGGAAAAGATCTTTCCCCTGGTGGAACTCTGTGAGAAGCTGCTGAGCGACAACCCTCTATTCTTCCTGATCAACTCTTACACCACCGGGCTTCAGCCTGCGGTCCTGGCTTACATGCTGGGCAGTGTCATCGAGAAAAAACATGGAGGACAGACCAGTGCCGGGGAGATCGGACTTCCGGTATCCGCCAGCGGTCTGGTATTGCCCTGCGGAGCCTCGGGGAGATGGGAGAGATAGATGAAAGCGAAGAAAGCGGCATTTTACGGACTTTTTCTGGCTCTGGCCCTGGTGGCCGGCTATGTGGAACGTCTGATCCCCTTTAATCCGGGTGTCCCGGGGATAAAGATGGGGCTGGCCAATATCGTGACCATGGTCCTTCTGTACTGTGTCGGATGGAGGGGGGCGCTGGTGGTCAGCACTGCCAGGATTCTCCTGGGAGGCATCCTTTTCGGCAGCGGCTTCGCCATGGTCTACAGTGCGGCAGGGGCAGGACTCAGCATCCTTGTCATGATCCTTTTGAAAAAGACCGGATTATTCGGGTGCACAGGTGTCAGCCTGGCAGGAGGCGTAGCCCATAACCTGGGTCAGATTCTGGTGGCCATGGCTGTCCTGGAGACAAGGTCCCTGATCTGGTATCTGCCTGTCCTGGTCCTGTCAGGGACTCTGGCCGGGCTGATGGTGGGTTTCCTCAGCGGCTGGCTTACCTTAAGACTTGACCCGGTGATCCGGAGGGAATTCGGGGAGATCATCCCCTGACCGGATAAAGCAGGTTTTCGCCTGTGGAACTTTTCCTATTTATAAAAGACGGATTATGCAGGAAGAAATGATTTTCTTCTTGCATTTTTTTTGTCTTTCGTGTAAAGTGAGGGAAACGGGCATTGAAACAACACTTCCGTGTGTTTCATTTCAGGGATCAGGGACTTCTTTATATATTCTGGAAAAAATCCTTGCATTCCCCGAAAATTCGTGTATAATATAAATGTTGTGTGACATGATAGCGATGAAGCGTGAGGTTGCTGCCCCCCGTTGGCAGGTTTTTCCGTGGAGCGAATGTCAAGTTAAGGAAACTGGCGACAAGTCACTGTACAGACATACAATCTACGAGATGTGTTAAGTAGAGACGCAGTGTGGGATCCTACAGGATACACACGGAGGAGTGTGCAGTCACCGCTTGTC
>CACZOS010000205.1 GCA_902782815.1 uncultured Lachnospiraceae bacterium
CCTGAAGGACTATGCCGGAGAAGACCGGCCGGTTTTTACCATGGATTACAAACTGCCCTCCAGCGGATGTGAGGGGGCCATGGTCCGTGATAATTTTGCCCTCCTTGAGCCTGCGGATACCGTTAAGTTTGTATGCGGTTCCCGGGAAGACCTGGACAGGGCAGCCGAGATCATAAAAGAATACCGGCTGACGGAAAAATGCCATGTCTATCTAAGTCCGGTCTGGGGACAGATCGAACCGGCGGACATGGTGGAATATATGATCGAACAGGGAATGAACAAAGCCAGATTGCAGATTCAGATACACAAAGTGATCTGGGATCCCGAGAGGAGGGGCGTATAAAATGATCGATAAAAAAGCCATAGAGGAACATATCCGGGGAATCCTCGTTGCCCTGGGGGATGATCCCAACCGGGAGGGTCTAAAGGAGACGCCGGCGAGGGTGGCCAGAATGTATGAGGAAGTATTTGCCGGGATGAACTATACAAACCGGGAAATCGCCCAGATGTTCGGCAAGACATTTGAGGAAGGGATGGATCCCGGAGACAGGGGGCGGGTCGTTGTCATGAAGGACATCGACATGTTCTCCTACTGTGAGCACCATATGGCCCTTATGTATGATATGAAGGCAACCGTTGCCTACATCCCCACCGACAGGGTGATCGGCCTGTCCAAGATTGCCAGGATATGCGATATGGTGGGAAGAAGGCTGCAGATCCAGGAGATGATCGGTCAGGAGATTGCCGATATTATGACCGAGGTCACCGGATCCGGCGATGTGGCGGTCCTGATCGAGGGTTACCACAGCTGTGTGACTGCCAGAGGGATCAAAAAGAACAACACCAAGACCTTCACCGCGGAACTGAGGGGAAGGTTTAAGGATGATCCCAGTCTGAATATTTATCTTAAATAGGAAGGATGAAAAGATGAGAGTATTGGTATTATCCAGCGGAGGAGTGGATTCCACCACGGCGCTGGCCCTTGCGGTGAAAAAGTACGGCAGGGAAAATGTGGTGGCCTTGTCCGTCTCCTATGGGCAGAAGCACGATAAGGAGATCCGGGCAGCCGTGAAGACAGCGGAATATTACGGGGTCGAACAGCTCTTTCTGGATCTGGCTGCCATATTTCAATACAGCAATTCCTCCCTTCTGAGTCAGTCTGATGAAGAGATCCCTGAGGCAAGCTATGAGGAACAGATCCGGGAGAGAGAAGGAGACAAGCCGGTCAGTACCTATGTGCCTTTCAGGAATGGTCTCTTTTTATCCTCTGCGGCAAGCATGGCTCTGAGCAAGGACTGCGGACTGATCTATTACGGGGCCCACGCCGACGATGCCGCAGGCTTTGCCTATCCGGACTGTTCACCGGCCTTCAATGAGGCCATGAACAGGGCAATCTGGGAGGGATCCGGCCATCAGCTGAAGATTGAGGCCCCATTCATCCATATGAACAAGGCGGATGTGGTGAAGCTGGGACTGGAACTGGGTGTACCCTATGAACTTACCTGGTCCTGCTACTCCGGGGGAGAGGTACCCTGCGGGAAATGCGGGACATGCATTGACCGCGCCCGGGCATTTGCCGCCAACGGGATTGCGGATCCTGCCCTGCCTGAACAGTAACAGGTCCGTATCTTTCAGAAGATATCTGAAGGGCGGAAAACACCTGCGAACAGGTTTATACCGTACAAAAAAAGGGATGGATAAAGGATTCCCGAAAAAGTGGCTGTCACTTTTACAGGAATCCTTTATCCATCCCTTAAGTTTTCATCATTTCCCCAGCATGGCCATAAACTGTTTTACGGTTTCCGCGGGAACGCCGAACTGTTTTGCCAGCGTGTCGATATCCAGATTAGCGATATCCAGTTTCCCCATATCCATGGTGCCCAGAAGACCCATGAGCTGGGCCGGATCAGGCTGGGAGGACTTTTTATCCTCCGCCACCTTGGTGGGGATCTTTGCGATCAGTTCATTGATCTTTGTGGTATCCACTCCGGCATCCTTAGCCATTTTTTCCAGATCACCCAGATTAAGATTGGCGTTCTTTGCCAGCTGTTCAAGCTCTTTGGGGTCAAGGTTTCCACCCAGGGCTTTTCCGAGATCGTCCATCAATGCCATGACACATCCTCCTCATTTGTTCGCAGGGTTGTCTGCTGCGCTTATCGCCTCATTCAATGGTGAGAATATCAATAAAACCGGTGATCTCAAAGATCTCTTTGATGGTCTCGTTGGCGTTCTTGATCACCATGCTGCCCTGTTTGGTCATCCTCTTCTGTGTGGATAAGAGTACACGGAGCCCGGCGGAAGAGATATAATCCAGACCGGAGAAGTCCAGGGTGAGATCTTCAACGCCATCCAGGCTGTCCTGAAGCTCTTTTTCGAATTCCGGAGCGGTGTTGGTGTCAAGCCGTCCGCTCAGTAAGAAAGTTAAGGCTTTGCCGTCTTGCTTTTTATCAAATGTCATCATTTCTGCCCTCCAGTATGTTTTGTCAGATGGGAGATCAGTCTCTCTTCTGCTATTATACCTGTTTCCCGGGAAGATTACAATGGCAGAATTTTCGATATTATCCGGGCAGATTGACTTTTTCCTTGAAAATGTTGTATATTAGGACTCAAAACGGGTGAGAAAAAGGAAGGAAAGCATCTTATGAACTATGCGGAAGAATCGTTAAAAAAACACTATGAATGGAAGGGTAAACTGGAAGTGGTCTCCCGGGCTGCAGTGGACAGCAAGGATGCTCTTTCCATCGCCTATACTCCCGGTGTGGCCGAACCCTGTCTGGCCATACAGAAGGACAAGAATAAAAGTTATGAGCTCACCCGACGCTGGAATACCGTTGCGGTGGTGACCGACGGGTCCGCCGTGCTGGGGCTGGGGGATATCGGCCCCGAGGCAGGTATGCCGGTCATGGAAGGAAAATGTGTACTTTTTAAGGAATTCGGGGATGTGGACGCTTTTCCCCTTTGCGTCCGGTCTAAAAAGGTGGAGGATATCGTCAATACCGTTGCCCTGCTGGCAGGGTCATTCGGCGGAGTAAACCTGGAGGATATCTCCGCTCCCCGCTGTTTTGAGATCGAGCGGCAGCTTAAAGAGCGCTGTGACATCCCTATCTTTCACGATGACCAGCACGGAACGGCGGTGATCACCCTGGCCGGGCTGATCAATGCCCTGAAGATTGTGGGGAAGAAGATCGGGGAGATCAAAGTGGTGATCAACGGCGCCGGTGCCGCCTCCATTGCCATCAGCCGTCTTCTCCTGAGCGCGGGGGTGAAAAATCTTACCCTCTGTGATACCAGAGGCGCCATCTATGAGGGAAGAAAAGAAGGGATGAATCCCATTAAGACAGAGATGGCCAAAAAGACCAATCTCTCACGTCAGGAAGGATCCCTGGCTGATGTTCTGGTGGGAGCAGATGTCTTTATCGGTGTTTCCGCCCCGAATGTACTGACCACGGACATGGTGAAGACCATGAAAAAGAAGGCGGTTATCTTTGCCTGTGCCAACCCTGTTCCGGAGATCTTCCCCGAGGATGCCAGGGCCGGCGGAGCGGCGGTAATCGCCACGGGAAGGAGCGACTATCCCAACCAGATCAATAACGTACTGGCCTTCCCCGGTATCTTCCGCGGCACCCTGGACTGCAGGGCAAGTGATATCAATGACGCCATGAAGGTGGCCGCTGCCCATGCCCTGGCGGATCTGATCAGCGAAGAGGAACTGAGCCCCGATTATATCATTCCCGCGGCTTTCGATCCCCGGGTGAAGAATGTGGTGGCAGCCGCGGTAAAAAAAGCGGCCTATGAATCCGGTGTCGCCAGGCTCTGACCAACTCCCTATGGATATTTGAAGATAATCTTCTCCCGGCATCCGCCGGGAGTTTTTTCTTATTATAAGAAATTGTTTTGACACCATCTAGGATGTAAAATATAATAGATAAAGAAAAGACTGGAAGAAGGTGAATTTCATGAAAAAGAAACGACTGACGTTCATGACGGCCCTGCTGGCATTTATGGTTCTGCTGGGTTCATCCGCGGCTGTGGGAGCGGCGGAGACAGCCCCGAATACCACAAACATCACCCATGCGATCTCCATACCTGCCATATCGATGATTTCCCGCAAAGGGAAGGGAGTCACAAAGATCTCCTGGGGCAAGGTATCCGGAGCCTCAGGTTATGAGATCCAGTACGGAACGGACAAACATTATTCCGATGCCAAAATCCTGCAGGCAGCCAGGGGTTCTGCCACATCCAAAAGTATAAAAGGGCTTTCGGCCAAGAAAGATACCTATATCCGGATGAGAGCCTACAGGACAGTATCCGGACGGAAAGAATATACGGCATGGGATGCCGGTGCCAAACTGATCGTCTGGAAGGGTTCCTGGAAATATGCTAAAAATTCCAAGATTCATTCCGATCCTGTAGTCCTTTACTACTCCTCTTCCGGGAAAACCAAGGATGTTGTGGTTGCGGTCAACGCCGGA
>CACZOS010000206.1 GCA_902782815.1 uncultured Lachnospiraceae bacterium
ATGGAAATCATATTGGCCTCCGGGTCTCCCCGGAGAAAAGAATTAATGGAACTGGCCGGATACCGGTTTTCTGTGGAAGTGAGTGACGCCGATGAGGCAGTGGATGAGACCGAACCGGGCCGGATGGTGGAAGAACTGGCCTTAAGGAAGGCATCCGCAGTGGCCGGTCTCCACAATAAAAAGGAAGAAAACGTCCTGGTTATCGGAGCGGATACCGTGGTTATCCTCGATGGAAGGGTTCTGGGGAAACCGGAGGATGAGGCCCATGCCGCATCAATGCTACGGGACCTTTCCGGAAGAGTCCACCATGTCTACACCGGAGTTGCCCTTTTGGAAGTGAAAGAGGGTCGGGTCGTGAAGACAAGCCGGTTTCATGAGTGTACCGGAGTGAGGATGAGGGAGATTACGGATGAGGAGATCGAGGCCTATATCCGTACCGGAGAACCCATGGATAAAGCGGGTGCTTACGGCATCCAGGGCAGGGCAGCCATATTTGTCTCCGGGATCGAAGGGGATTATTATAACGTGGTGGGGCTGCCTGTCTGCAGGTTGACTACCATATTAAAATGATGGGTTATACTTCCTTTCTTTATTTGTAATTAGAATACGAATGCTTGCTTTTGTATTACGAAAGCGTTATACTAAAGAAAAATGAAAGGAGGAATTATAATGGCATTATCTACACTTACTGCTCGTGTTGATGAGAATGATAAAGCTGAGTTCGATAGTTTTTGCTCTTCCGTAGGTCTGACATCATCTGCCGCAATAAATATTTATGTGAAGACTGTTTTGCGCGAGAGGAGAATTCCTTTTGAAATAAAGCAGGATGATCCTTTTTATAACCTGAATAATCAGGCATATATATTAAAATCTGTTCAGGAGTTACGTGAAGGAAAAGGAACTGTCCACGAATTAATCGAGGATTCAGATGAGTGAGAAAATATGGTCAGATGATGCTTGGGAGGATTACCTGTATTGGCAGAAACAGGATAAAAAGACTCTCAGGCGTATCAATCAGCTCATTAAAGATATTGAACGTAACGGCGCAATGCATGGAATTGGAAACCCAGAACCACTGAAAGGTGATTTACAAGGGGAATACAGCAGGAGGATCAACGAAAAAGATCGTCTGGTGTATCATTTGGAGAATGGTCGTATTTATATCGCTCATTGTAAAGGGCATTATGATGATAAATGATCGATTGGTTGAAGGAACAGGAGAGAAAAGATATGGCTGATAAATTATGCCCTAATTGCGGAAGTCCCATAAGACCCGGAGCCAAATTCTGCGCGGTCTGCGGAAATAAGCTGGAGATCGGCAAAGGATACGAGGAGGAGCCTCATTTCGATTCCGGCCTGACCCGTACCACCGGATCAGGATCAAAAGACTTTGCCGGTAACTGGGAAGCCTTTAACATGGATGGCTGGGGGGTCCGGGAAGAAACAAATACCGTCGGCGCCGATGCCGGGACAGCCGGTGATAAGAGCCGGGAGACCTTGGAGGACGGCTGGAAGATGGATTCCGATACGGAGACCCGGGAAGACCTGTCTCCGGATGATAAAGGTCGGGATAAAGAAAAGGGCAGAAAAAAGAGACAGAAAAAGGAAAGGACCGGAAACTGGGAACTGGATAATCCCGGCGGAGGCGGCGGAGGAGGGAACGGAAAATCCATCATTCCCATCATCGGCGGACTGGCGGTGGTTGCCATCCTGATCGTGGCCATAATCCTGGCCAAAGACAAGATCTTCGGCCCAAAAGACGTTGTTGTGGAACCTGCAACAGAAGTGTCTCAGGGAGGCGCCGCAGAGGAGGATACAGAAGAGGAAGAGGTGACCGAAGAGGATACGGAGGCCACCACGGAAGAATCGACCGTTGAGGAAGAACCTTATGAGGAACCCTCTGAAGAGGTCCGGACAGTTACCCTGGCAGGGGTAAGCGACGATAATTACGCCGACTATGACTATGTGGCCATGCCCGGCGCCTACAATATCGTCAGGGTGAACAGTGAATTCTCTTTTGGCTATCCCAGGGATTTTTTCAACCAGGTGGACATTGACGGAAATAATTACACCTTCTATACCAACAATGGCACAGCCACCATGTATGTCCGGGAGGAAACAGCCTATTCCTCCGATCCGATCCAAAATGTAAAGGACTATTACCAGGCCAAGCTGAACAGTGTGGATACCAACTCACAGGAAACAGGTATCCATAAGATATCTGATTCAGTTAAAGAGGGATGGGCCCACGGTCTGGTGGGGGGAGACTATGCGGACGGATCCGGTTCGGTATACTATATCGTGGTTTCCAACGGGTCCAGTGTGTACTCTTTGACCTTTAACTATAAAACTATTTCCCCGGGAGTATATCTCAACTCCCAGAATTATATGATCGACTGTATCTACAGGCTCTGTGAACACAGCGGAACATCGTATCTGCCCCGTACCTTTGATCAGTTTATGAAAGAAGATTGGGGAACCAAAAAGTGATGCATCATATACCGTTGTAATAAAAGGGAAAGATAGAACTGCCCGGATGAGACAATGACAATGAA
The DNA here is from genome assembly GCA_902782815.1 of uncultured Lachnospiraceae bacterium. Taxonomy (GTDB): domain Bacteria; phylum Bacillota; class Clostridia; order Lachnospirales; family Lachnospiraceae; genus Anaerobutyricum. The sequence goes on from CACZOS010000206.1 coordinate 2,556, forward strand.
GCAGAGAATAAAAGATTACTTAAAGAAAAAAGAAGAGATCAGCGAAAAACTGTGGTTTCGTATTCTGGACCAGGTGATAAACCTGGTCCTGGCTGTGGGAACGGTTCTGCCCCTCCTCTACAGAATCTGCACTACTATCCCCTTCAGTTATGAAGTAAATGATGATGCTGTGATCGTTCAGATCCTGGACGGATCCTATACCGGGGCACCGGAGGCCCATGCCATCTTTGTGAAATATCCTTTGTCCTGGATCATCAGCTTTCTCTACCGGAAGAATCCCCGGATTGATTTTGCAGGGATTCACCTGAAGGATGTCAACTGGTATATCGGGACCCTGGCGGTCCTCTATGGCTTTGCCCTCATTGCGGTCCTCTACCGGATGTTAAACCACTTCAAGAGCAACCGTCTCCTGATCTGCGTCCTTTACGGGCTGGGATTTATTCTGATCTGGCTGCCCTGTTTCTCCAAGGTCACGTTCAGTACGGCGGCGGCCTTCTTTGGCTGCATGGCCCTGCTCTATCTGGCTCTGGAGTCCAAAGAGGAGGCCTGGAGACCCTGGAATCTCACGGTACTGAGTATCCTGATGATCGCTTCCTACTGTATGAGGAACCAGAGCTTTTACATGATCATGCCCTTCCTGGCTGTAGAGCTGATCCTGAAGTTTCATCTCGATTTTTTCCGGTCATTGAAACCATGGATCGCTGCATGTGTCATTGCCCTGGTCTGCGCGGCGGTCTTCTATGCCAATGACCGGGCCTATTCCTCCCCGGAGTGGAAGGACTATCGGACTTACAACCATGCCCGGGCTTATCTGCAGGATTTTGTGGGATTTCCGGAATATGAGGAGAATAAGGATTTTTATCTCTCCCTCGGGATAAGCCCGGAGGACAGGGATGCCATGGCATATTACAGTTACTGCATGGATGACCGTTTTGAGACGGACTGGGTGCTGAAGACCTACGATTATATGAAGGGCAGGGAGGAGAAAAAACTGTGGGTTCAGAAGATCAGAGAATCCGGGGATCAGGCCTTAAAGTATGCCACCACCAGTAAACAGGCACACTCAAGACTGAGATTTTATGGTTTTTATTTTTGTCTGCTCCTGATTCCCCTGATTCCGGTGACGCTGATCCTGCGATTTAAAGAGGGCATCGGAACCCTTCTTCTCCATCTGCTGCAGACGGTCCTGTTTGCGGCTCTTCTGGCTGGGGAATGGGTTTATCTTGCCATCAACGGCCGCTTCCCCCAAAGGGTGGAGGAGTGTATACGCCTGATGACCCTGACTGCAGCCTTGGTGATGGTATGCCATTTCCTGGAAACCTATAAAGAGGTTCCTGCCTGCCGTATACCCGCAATCCTCCAGATTATCCTGCTGGCTGTCCTGTCTCATTGGATGGTTCCCTGTGCCGGTAATGCGCTGGCTGAGGTAAGGGGGAACCAGCAGTATGCGCAGGCCTACCAGGCAGAGAAGGGCGAAATCCTGCGTTATTGCGGGGATCATCCTGATAACTGGTATATCCTGGATACCTTGAGTTTTTCCAAGGTGTCCCTCCCTTCGGACGATACCCGCCAGCACAACTGGTTTATGAGTGGAAGCTGGACTGCCTTTACTCCCCTTTACAGGCAGAAACTGGAGATGGCGGGGACAGCGAATCTGGGTTCGGAGTTCCTTCTCAGGGATAATGTCTACGTCATTTCTTTCAATACAAGGAAGGTGGGAACCCTCCTGGGCCTGCAGGACAGCAGGGTTGAGTATGAAATTGTGGACGAGTATTTAACTAATGCAAATAATTTCTTTGAAATCTATAAAGTGACCGGGATTGACTGACAGAGGACCATTATGGCAAAAAATGACGGATTTAAGATCGATGATACGATCCTGAAAAACCGAAAAATGAACACGCCTCAAACCGGCGGGAAGAATGAAACTGTTCCGGAAATAGACCGGGATCCGGATGCCGGGGATGCCATCCATATCGAGATCGGAGAGATGGATTATGATCCGGAATCCGGTCAGTGGAAGGATAAAGGCGGCCCCGACTTTGGCTGGAAAACAGACTCCTCCCGGACTGAGATAAAGGAAGCTGATTACCGGGTATGTGAGGATAAGGCGGAAGAAAGAAAAGCACTGCCGGATAAGAACTCCGGTAAAAAGAGAAGGAAAAAATCTTCAAAGAAAGCCCCGGCTAAATCCCGTAAAAAGAGTTCCGGGGATAAAAAGCCCAAAGACAAGAAGCCTATGCCCCTGCATCTTCAGATTCTCTATGGGACAGTGGTTCTGGCCTGTCTTGCCATCTCTTTTATCTGGCCTTATCGCTATCTCAGCCGGCTTATGCCGGTCAGCTCCGATGCCGCGGTAACAGAAAGTGTTTCTCAGGTACGGAGGGGAACCTGGTGCACTATCAAGAGCAATTCCCTGGACGGTGTGCCGGTATATGCCGAACCGGGAGATACTGCCCAGATCGCCTTTGTTCCTGAGGGGAAATACCTGCAGCTTCTGGAAGAGGTCCTGGTCGGGCAGAAGGAATGGGGAAAGATCGATTATTGCGGAATCACCGCATGGATCCCAATGAAAAGGATCAATTTCATCACAGAGGAAGAGGCATTCATCAAAAAAGGAAGTCTGGTTTATATGAATGCCCTCTCGGAAAAGGGGATCAGTGCA
>CACZOS010000207.1 GCA_902782815.1 uncultured Lachnospiraceae bacterium
GCGGAAGCCGGGGCAGCGGACTGAAGACAGACAGATAAGATCAAATATGGCGGAAATTAAAAAGCAGGCGGATGCCTGCTTTTTGTTTTCTTTCTGTTTTCCTGATTTTATTCCGCCGGGCTGAACTCATCTTTTCCGGCGCCGCAGATCGGGCATACCCAATCTTCCGGGAGATCCTCAAATGCTGTTCCGGGTTCGATACCGTTGTCGGGGTCTCCGAGGGCGGGATCATATTCATATCCGCACGGATCACAAATATAAATCTGCATAGTTTTTCCTCCTGAAGAATGATTTTGTATTATCTGTACAGTATCAGCGTTTTTTTATTCTGACAGAATGGAGATGATCTTTTCCACGGCAGAGCGTTCGTCACTGCCTTCGGCACTGACAGTCAGCTTTCCGTCAAAAAAATCAAAAGACATCATTCCCATGATACTCTTTACATTGAAGCTTCCCTGGTTGTTGTGCAGGGTAATACGGCTCTCAAAAGTACAGGCCATCTGAACAAGGGCCGGAATATCAAAGGAATGGCGGCGTTTATCATTCGGAATAGTTTGCGAATACATCACTTTTTCCTCCATCATGATCTGTCTGAACATAGAATATCATAAAACAATGTTCTGTTCAATCATTCTTTCTTTCCCTGTCTTTCACTTCCCTTTTCGGCAGCGGTATATTATACTTTCGTTGAACGCAGCCGGTGCTGCCAACGTCCAAAGCAGTGTTCGGAAACCGTAAGGGTCCCGGACAGTTACGATGTCTGAAAAAGCGAGAAGGAGGAATTGGAGACGATGAAGTTTTCAGATATGCCTTATGAGCGGGTGGATATTGAACAGATGAAGAAGGAATTTTCTTCTCTGATGATCGACCTGGACCGTGCCGGATCCGGAGAAGAACAGTTTGAAGTACACAAAAGGTTTTATTCTCTTACCGATAAAGCGATGACACAGATGACCATCGCGCATATCCGGCATGATATCGATACGACCGATGATTTTTACAGTGCCGAGCAGGATTACTATGATAAAAACCAGCCTGTATTTATGCAGCTGGTCACTTCCTATCAGAAAAAACTGTATAATTCACCGTTCCGGCCGTATCTGGAAGAAAAGATCGGACCGGTCGCCTTCAGGAATATGGAACTTGCCATGAAATCGGTGGATGAACGGATCATCCCCCTGATGCAGGAAGAAAACGCTCTGCAGACCAGGTACAATAAGCTTCTTGCGACAGCGAAGATCGAGTGGGAAGGTGAGACACTTAACCTCTCTTTGATGAATCCCTATCTGCGGAATAAAGACCGCCAGGTCCGTGCCCGGGCGTGGGAGAAATTTACGGGCTTCCTGTCCGGTAAACAGGAGGAGCTTGACGAGATCTATGACCTTCTGGTAAAGAACCGTACCGCACAGGCAGAAAAACTCGGATATGATAATTATCTTCCCCTGGGTGACTGCCGGATGAGAAGAAATTGCTACAGCAGGAGCGATATCAGGGATTTCAGGGCTCAGGTAAAAAAGGATCTTGTCCCGTTCGCTGAAAAACTTCATGATATCAGACGCGGACAGCTTGGCCTGGGAGAACTGAAGTTCATCGATGAAAGCGTTTATTATCCGGACGGGGATCCGGCGCCTTTCGGGACGCCGGAGCAGATTCTGGAAGCCGGACGGAAGATGTACGGGGAACTTTCGCCGGAAACGGGAGAGTTCATGGACTTCATGTGTGAAAATGATCTTTTTGATGTGCTGGGGAGGAAGACCAAACGCACCGGAGGATACATGACATATCTGCCGGACTACGGATCACCGTTTATCTTTGCGAATTTTAACGGTACCAGCGGAGACGTCAATGTGATCACTCATGAGTGCGGCCACGCGTTTCAGGGCTATTTATCCGGAAAGGATCCGATCCGTGAGCATTCGGATATCACGATGGAGACAGCTGAAACGCATTCCATGTCGATGGAGTTTTTTACCCAGCCGTGGATGGAGCTGTTCTTTGGAGAACAGGCAGAAAGGTACAGAAGAGAGCATTTCATGTCTTCCATCTGTTTTGTTCCGTATGGCACCATGGTGGATGAGTTTCAGGATATTGCGTACACGAACCCGGGACTGACGCCCAAAGCCCGCTGTGAGATGTGGAATGATCTTGAAAGGCAGTACAGGCCGCATATGGATTACAGCGGCTGCCGCTTCTTCGAGGAGGGGCATTTCTGGCAGAAGCAGCACCATATCTACGGCTTCCC
>CACZOS010000208.1 GCA_902782815.1 uncultured Lachnospiraceae bacterium
GAAACTGGTGCTCTATCCAACTGAGCTACTGGTCCATATTCTAAACCAACGAAATGTATTATAACACATCTGATCATTTCCTACAAGAATTTTATTTTCCTGCAGGACAATTTTTATGAGGAGGTCAAAGCACGTTCCAGCTGTTCCAGTAGGATCATCCTCATCATCTGGTGGGGGAAAGTCATGGAAGAAAAACTGAGTTTCTCATCAGCCCTTCCCAATACTTCCCGGGAAAGACCCAGGGATCCGCCGATTACAAAGATCACCCGGCCCTGCGTAGACCCCATCCTCCTCTTAAGCCGGGAAGCAAAGGCCGGGCTGTCGTAAGATTTCCCGTCGATACACAGGGCGATCACATAGTCATCTTCCCTGATCCTGGCCAGAATCCTCCCGCCCTCGATCCGCCGGATCTCTTCCTCCTGAGCAGGAACAGCCTTGTCCGGCGTCGCCTGGTCGGGACACTCCAGGATCTCCAGGGGAACAGACCTGCGGATCATCTTTTCATAGTGAGCGATCCCGTCCCGGAAATGCCCTTCTTTTATCTTTCCTACACAAAGGACTCCTATCCCCTTCAATTTCTTCTTCCTCTTCCTCCGAACAACAGGACAAGACGAAGAAGCTGAAGCGCTGAAGCAGCTGCTGCCGCCACATAGGTCATGGCAGCGGCGGACAGAACTTTCCTGGCCTGGGATACTTCCTGGCTGTCCAAAAGGCCTGAACCGTCAAGGATCTTCAAAGCTCTTCCGGAGGCGTCAAACTCCACCGGCAGGGTGACCAGCTGGAACAGGAAAGTCAGCGAGAAAAGTGCAATTCCTATGGTGATCAAAGTCTGATTGTAACTTAAAAGCACTCCTATCAGGATCATGGGGATGGAAATTGTGCTCCCGATATTGACCACAGGCACCATCGACCCGCGGATATTTAACGGCGCATAGTTGGTATCATGCTGGATAGCATGCCCGCACTCATGGGCGGCTACTCCGATCGCCGCCACGGAGGTGGAGGAGTAGGTGGAGTCGGAAAGACGCAGCACCTTATCCACCGGATTATAGTTATCTGTCAGGTTACCTGCAATATGTTCTATCCTCACATCATAGATTCCCGCTCCACGCAGGATGGTCTCCGCTGCCTGTGCGGCGGTAACCCCTGCTTTGCTTCTCACCTTTGAATATCTGCTGTAGGTGCTTCTTACGTTTGCCGAAGCAATCAGGGAGATCACAAGACCGATGATCACCAGCAGGTAAGTCCAGCTGAAGCCGTAGCCATAACCATATCCCATACCGTAACCATATCTGTACATGATGAATACCTCCTTAATGGTAAACATTTGGGAGAATAAATAATATCCTCCTGATTAAAGGAATCATACATCAAGAATCTTTCGAAAAAACATAGGAATTCTTAAAAATTTATCTAAAAATCCCTAAAAGCCGGAGGATGATCATTCGTCATCTTCTTCCCAGTTATGATAAACAGCCTGCACATCGTCATCCCCCTCCAGAAGGTCAAGGATACGATTCATATTTTTGATATCATCCGGATTGGTCAGCTGAACGTAGGTATCGGGAATCATGGTCACTTCCGCAGATGCCATGGGGACTCCCTCCTTCTCCAGGCCTTCCCTGACTTCACTGAAGACATCGGGATCTGTGGTGATCTCGTAACTGTCGTCCTCTTCCACGAAGTCCTCGGCTCCCAGATCCAGTGCCATCATCATAAACTCATCCGGATCAGTTTCATACTCTTCCTTGGAAATGATGATCTGTCCCTTCTTCTGGAACATGAAGGATACGCATCCGCTGGTGCCGATGTTACCCTTGCCTTTGGAGAATGCGGCACGAACATTGGCTGCAGTCCGGTTTTTATTATCTGTCAGGGTTTCGACGATCACGGCTGTGCCGCTGGGACCGTAACCCTCATAGGTATTTTGTACATAGTTTACGGAGTTGGCATCTCCGGCTGCTTTTTTGATTCCACGCTCGATGGTATCGTTGGGCATATTGTTGGCCTTGGCTTTTGCGATCACATCACGAAGTTTGCTGTTGTTGGCGGGATCTGCTCCTCCTTCTTTGACCGCAACGGCAATCTCCCTTCCGATCACGGTAAAGATTTTTCCTTTGGCAGCATCATTTTTTTCTTTTTTGTGTTTGATATTGGCAAATTTGGAATGTCCTGACATATCAATTCTCCTTACTTTTATAGATTCCGGAATCCCCGAAAGGGTCCGCGTAAAAATTCAATATATTATACCATATCCATGATATGAGGTAAATATCCTTTTCCGGTTCTTCATTTACCTGGAAAGGATGCCGCACTTATCCACGGCTTCCACCGCCTGGCTGATCTCCTCAGGAGGAAGGACCAGGGCAAAGCGGACAAAACCTTCTCCAAGACTTCCAAAGCTGATCCCCGGTGTACAGATCACCCCGGATTTTTCAATCAGTTCAATGACAAAGTCTGAGGAGGAACTGAAGTTTTCAGGGATAGGACCCCAGGCAAACATAGTTCCCTGACTCTTGGGAATGTGCCAGCCCAGACGGTCAAAACCGTCACAGAGGGCATCCCTTCGTTTCTGATATTCTGCACACTGTCTGTGGATCTCCTCATCATAATCATTGGTCAGGGCATCTATAGCTCCCATCTGTACCGGATAGAAAATCCCGTAATCGATCTGGGAACGGAAACGTTTGAAAACATCAACGATCTGCGCATTACCCACCACAAAGGACATGCGGGCCCCGGTGTAGTTAAAGGTCTTGGACAGGGAATAAAACTCGACACCCACCTCCCTGGCACCGGGGAAGGAAAGGAAGGATTTTCCTGGTTTCCCGTCGTAGACGATATCAGAGTAGGCATTGTCATGGATTATAATGATGTCATTTGCCTTCGCAAAAGCAATCAGCTCTTCATAGAAGGAATCCGGTGCTGTCACGCAGAGAGGGTTGGCCGGGTAGGAAACCACCATGACCTTGGCTGCGGCACGAACATCCTCCGGAATATGTTCAAAATCAGGAAGATAGTTATTCTCCGGCAGCAGCGGGTACCTCCACTGGCTGGCCTGGGCAAGATATGCCCCCATGGAAAAAATCGGATAGCCGGGATTGGGCACCAGGACCACATCCCCCGGATTGATCAGAGGCTGGAAGATATGGGCCATCCCCTCTTGGGATCCGTAGATGGACATAACCTCATCCCGGCCGATGTCCACACCGTATCTCTTCTTATAGCGATAAATGACGGCATCCGTCAGTTCTTTCATATCCGAGATGGAATACCCGTAATTCCCCGGAACCAGACAGGCATCCGACACTGTTTTCATGATATGAGGAAAAGGTTTAAAATCCGGCGTTCCCACCGAAAAATTATAAACTTTCCTGCCGGCCCGCTCCACCTCGAGTTTTCTGTCGTTCAAAATGGAGAATATCCCGGCTTCAAATCCTTTCATCTTATCTGCGATCTCAATCTTCATGCTTATCTTCTTCCTTCTTATCTTTTATGATACGGATCTGTTTCAGGATCTTATCCTTCTGTCCTTTGCTGCTGAAGGTGTATCCTTTGAAATGTACCTTGACATCCTCTCCGATCTCCGGCAGATGTCCGATCTCATTGATCAGGAATCCGTTCAATGTCTCAAATTCTTCTGTGTCAAAGGTGATGCCCAGTTCTTCTTCCAGGTCATCCAGCCTGATCATACCGCTGGCAACATACTCCTCTTTCTCAGGATAGGAGATGATCTCCACGTCCTCCACATCATACTCGTCCAGAATGTCTCCCACTATGGTCTCCAGGATATCCTCCATGGTGACCAGACCCACAGTCTGTCCGAACTCATCCGCCACGATGGCCAGATGACTCTTATTCTCCTTCATCTGAGTAAGGAGTTCATTGATATCCATGGCTTCATGAACAAAGAAGGGTTTTCTCATGATCTGCAGGAGGGTGCTGTCCGGAGCAGTCAGCCAGACCTTCACCGCATCCCTGAAATTCAGGATACCGACTATATGGTCAAGGTCATCCTCATAGATAGGGTAACGGCTGAAATGCTGATCCACCATGAAATGGATTGCTTCTTCCAGGGAGGTACCGGCTTCTATGCCCACGATCTTCTGGCGGAAACACATGACATTCTTGGCATCCATATCCCCGAACTCAAAGATATTGGAGATCATTTCCGCCTCATCTGCCAGAATGACTCCCTGTTCATGCCCTTCCTGGGCAATATTCATGATCTCTTCTTCATACTCGTTTTCTTCATCTTCCTTAAATTTGGAAAAATCTATTTTTTTCATGTCGCCGGTCAGCCTTAACAGGACCAGGGCCATGAAACAGACTGCCATGGCCAGGACCACCAGAACCGCGATCACAACAACTGTTATATATCCATCCATCTCTTGTCCTCCGAATCAGGGTAAAACCCGGACCAGACCATCAAGAATATCCCGGGCAAGCAGTCCGAAATGTCCGGTATTTTCAGCCGCCTTATCCCCAGCCAGTCCGTGGCAGTAGACGCCCAGTCTTGCCGCCTCCGCCGGGGATGCGCCTCCCGCAAGGAACCCGCAGATGATCCCGGTCAGGACATCCCCGCTTCCTCCTGCAGCCATCCCATGATTCCCGCTGGTATTGATATAATCCA
>CACZOS010000209.1 GCA_902782815.1 uncultured Lachnospiraceae bacterium
CAAGGCAAAAGAAAGGGCTCATATCCTGGAAGGCCTGTTAAAGGCGCTGGATAATATAGACGAGGTGATCCGCATTATCCGGGGATCCAGGAGCGTACAGGAAGCCAAACAGGAACTGATGGCAAGGTTTTCACTGACGGATCTGCAGGCGCAGGCGATCGTGGATATGCGTCTTCGCGCACTGACAGGTCTGGAAAGGGAGAAGCTTGAGGCGGAATACAAAGAGCTGATGGAAAAGATCGGCAGATATGAAGCGATCCTGGCAGACCGGAATCTCCTCCTGGGAGTGATCAGGGAGGAGATCCTCCTGATCGCGGAGAAGTACGGGGATGAGAGAAGAACCGCTATCGGCATTGATGTGTTTGACTTCACCACGGAGGATCTGATCCCGAAGGAGAATACCGTCATTACCATGACAAAGGGCGGCTATATCAAACGGATGACGGTGGACAATTTCCGCAGCCAGAACAGGGGCGGGAAGGGGATCAAGGGCATGCAGACCCTGGAGGATGATTATATCGATGAGCTCCTGATGACCACCACACACCATTATCTGATGTTCTTTACGAATACCGGACGGGTATACCGCCTGAAAACATATGAGGTTCCGGAGGCGGGGAGAACGGCAAGGGGAACTGCTATTGTAAATCTCCTGCAGCTTTCTCCGGGAGAGAAGATCACTGCGGTGATCCCCATTTCCAAGATCCGGGAGGGGGAATACCTTCTGATGGCCACCCGGAAGGGCATTGTCAAGAAAACTCCGGTAGAAGAATATGCCAATGTAAGAAAGACAGGACTTTCGGCCATTGTCCTGAAGGACGATGATGAGCTGATCGAAGTGAAAACGACGGATAACCAGAAAGAGATCCTTCTGGTTACCAAAGACGGACAGTGCATCAGGTTTAAAGAAACAGATGTAAGGGCGACCGGAAGAAGCTCCATGGGTGTACGCGGGATTAACCTTGGAGACGGGGATGAAGTGGTAGCGATGCAGCTTCATACCCAGGGAGAATACCTGCTCGTGGTCTCTGAAAAGGGGATGGGCAAGCTTACTGCTCTTCAGGAGTTTTCCGCCCAGAACCGGGGCGGCAAAGGGGTCAGATGCTATAAGATCACGGATAAGACCGGAAATGTGGTAGGCGCGAAAGCTGTCAATAAGGACAATGAGATCATGCTGATCACTACAGAAGGCGTCATTATCCGGATGCCGTGTGAAGGAATCTCCGTGGTCGGACGGATTACCTCCGGAGTAAAACTGATCAATCTTGAAGGAAAAGTGACTGTTGCAAGTGTGGCAAAGGTCCGGGAAGAGAAAAAAGTAGAAGAGCCTTATGACGGCGGGAATGAAACCGAGGAAACAGAGCCTGCCTCGGATGATGATCCGGATTACGATGCAGATTACGATGATGATCCGGATTTTGAATCTCCTGAATACCCCGATGAAACAGATCCAGATGAGGAAAGCCCGGAGGAAGAGGATACAGAAGACAAATGAATGGATCTTAGAGAGGGAGGCACCGGAACAGTCAGGAGAGGATAAGAGAAGAATATGGGAGAGAGAGAGCCGGGACAGGCAAAAGATAATAATAAAAATAAATCCCGTTTTGCGGCCGGCGAGAGGGTACAAACAATAGGAAGACGGACGGAACGCACCGTGCCGCAAAGACAGCCGGCAGCAAAGAGGAGCCGTCCGGATGAGAATCAGTCTAAGGCCCGGGCCGCGGGAACACCGTCCGCCCGGGAACGGGACAGAAGAGTGACTCGGCCGCGAACACAGAGCGGGGGGATATCCGGAAGAAGAAATCAGGCTGATTCGAAGGAAGTAAAAACTGCCGGAAGGGACAGCCGGATCCGCACAACGCAGGAAAGGCAGGCTGAAAGAAGAGACCTGCGGCCGGAAAGAAGTCAGGAAAAAAGAATAAAAGACCAGGGGAGAAAGGGAAACGCTTTAAATACCGCGAAGCGGGGTCCGGTAAAAAAGAACAGAAAACAGGGATCCCGGATTCCTTTTAAATGGATCGCTCTGGGGATCGTCCTGATCGGTGCGGGGGTCTTTATTGCAATAAAGGTGGCAAGCAGCGGGGTCAGTCATGGTTCCGCTGTCAAAGTGGTCAGGGAACTGATCGCTGCCGAGGTTGAAGGCAAATCAGGCAGGGCAGCGAAATGTTATGGAATGGGGGAGGACGTCCCCACCGATCTGATCACGGAGATCGATTCCGCGATCAGGTATTATCAGGCGCACAATC
>CACZOS010000210.1 GCA_902782815.1 uncultured Lachnospiraceae bacterium
GGAGCGATCTGTGACGCGGAAAACGGAAGCCTTCAGAGAGTACTGCAGGGTGTCAGTGAGGTGATCTATGATAATACAGTCTCGGTAGGCCAGCTGAAGAGCGTGACAGGGCAGGATCTGGTGCGGGAGCTACAGAATTACATGGCAGGTTACCAGGGAAGCCTGGATAGTTCCATCGACCTGACCAGAGCTGTGCAGATGCTGAAAATGACGCGGAAGGGTTACGAGGTTCAGGCTGAACGCCGGAAAAAGGCGACCATTGCGGAACAGGATAAGGTGCTGGCCAAGATGGAGTATCTGGAAAAAGAGATCGATGAGCTGCTGGATCAGCAGGAGGCCCAGAAAGGCCGGGAACTCTCTTCCCGCCCGAAAGGAGATTCCATCCTGCATGCCCATCTTCTGGAAACCCACAGGAAAATGAAGATAAACAGAATCCTGTTTACAGCCGGTTCTCTGATCCTTCTGGGCTTATCCGTTTTCCTGAACGGGAAGGCAGCCCTGCGGCTTTTCTTTCTGCTTACGGCTATCCTTCTGTTTTTTGGAGGAATGCTCAGGGACAGGATCCTGAAACAGGAGCTCCGGAAAAAAAGAAAGCTCCTGGAACGGGCTGTCAGCCGTGAAAAAAAACTCTCCTGGGACAGAAGGCATCTGGAAAAGAATCTTGAGGAAAAGGGAACGGATTATGAAAATCTGAAGGCGGAATACCGCGAATACGAAGAACAGCTCAGGCTTCCCCATCCGGAAGATGAGGAGACGGCCGCGTTGACGCTGGCCCTGCAGACAATAGAAGAGTTATCCGGAAACATAAACAATCAGATGGGCTCTGCCCTGCAGAGAAGGACTTCCGAGATCCTGAAGCAGATCACAGGGGGAAAATATGACCAGGTCCTGATGGATGAGAATTTTCATATGACGGTCAACACAGAGGAGAGGACCATTCATCTGGAACGGCTCAGCCGCGGGACCCTGGAGCAGATCTATTTTTCCCTGCGCATGGCGGCCGGAGAACTGCTGTGCGGCGAAGAGCCTTTCCCGGTCATCCTCGATGACGTGTTCGGCATGTATGACGAAGAACGGCTTGCAGGTGTGCTGCACTGGCTTTACCGGGAAAAACGCCAGATCATTATCAGCACCTGCAACAAAAGAGAAATGGAAATACTGGACAGAGAAGGAATCCCATACCAGGCACTTGTCCTTTAGAAAAATGAAAACCGGTCAGACGGATACAGAGATCCGTCCGGCCGGTTTTTTCTTTTCCTACATGATATACCGATTGCCGGTTTTCACCATATTGTTGTCCGTCAAGATGTTCTGCATCATGGTGACAGTTCCATATATGTACGCAGACAGCAGGATGTCTCCCTTTTCACTCCGGAATATCTTCAATAGTCGTATCGTCCGCCATCGCAGCTTCGTATTTGTCCAGGATCACCTTCTGGATCCGGTCCCTGGTTTCGGAATTGATGGGATGAGCGATATCCCGGTATTCACCGTCAGTAGCTTTTCGGCTGGGCATGGCGATAAAAAGACCTTTCTCGCCTTCGATCACCTTGATATCATGTACTACAAATTCATCATCGATGGTGATGGAAACCACTGCCTTCATTTTTTTTTCTTTTGCTACCCTTCTTACACGTACATCAGTAATGTTCATGATGTTTCCTCCTTTTCCGTTGACGAACACTACAGTACGTAACGCTCGTTCTTTTCTACGACGATCTTGACTTCACCCTCGCCGCAGTAATACGAGTTGGCTCTAATGGTGTCGCGGCTTTCCACAATGCAGTTTTCAATATGGGTATTATCACCCAGGTACACGTCATTAAGGATAACTGAATTCTTGATCACACAATTGCTTCCGACAAAGACGTTCCGGAATAATACGGAATTTTCCACGGTTCCGTTTATGATGCATCCGCTGGAGACCAGGCTGTTTTTTACATTGGCTCCCGGATTGTACTTTGCAGGAGGCAGGTCATAAATTCTTGTCTTGATGTGCGGCTCCTGCTTGAAAAAGTAATCACGGATATCCGGTTCCAAAAAGGCCATGTTGGTCTTGTAGTATGATTCTGCTGTGGAGATATTGCTCCAGAAGCTGTTGATCTTGTAACCGTAGATCCGTTTCAGGTTCTTGTAACGGATGAGAATATCCCGGACAAAATCGTTGCGGCCTTCTTCGGCGGCTTTTTCGATGAGCTCGATCAGCTGCCGTCTGCGGATGATATAGATTCCCGCGGATACCGTGTTATAGGGAGAAACCATGGGCTTTTCTTCAAATTCCTCGATCCTGCAGTCTTCGTTCATCCGCAGGACGCCGAAACGCTCCACCTCCCGCTGGTCCTGCAGGGTGGTGCATACAACAGTGATATCCGCACGCTTGGCGATGTGGTACTCCAGAACCTTGTTGAAGTCCATCTTGTAGATGCCGTCTCCGGAGGCTATGACCACATAGGGTTCATGGCTGTCCTTCAGGAAGGAAAGGTTCTGATAGATGGCGTCTGCCGTTCCCTGGTACCAGAAGCTGTTCTCTTTGGTGATCGTAGGGGTGAAGACGAAAAGCCCGCCCTGTTTCCGGCCAAAATCCCACCACTTGGAAGAACTCAGATGTTCATTCAGAGAACGGGCGTTATACTGTGTCAGCACAGCGACCTTCTGGATATGGGAATTGGCCATGTTGCTCAGGGCAAAATCTATGCTCCGATAGCTTCCCGCGATGGGCATGGCGGCAATCGCCCGCCGGTTGGAAAGCTCACGCATCCTGTTGTTGTTTCCGCCTGCCAGAATAATA
>CACZOS010000211.1 GCA_902782815.1 uncultured Lachnospiraceae bacterium
ACTATCTTTCCGTCATTGATAATCTGTATCAGGATATCCCCATGGCCTCGGCCATGCTCTCGGGAATAGGAGGCTTTTCTCCCCGGGATCTGGCCATTCTGAAAATTCAGGTGGATCCATCCATGCGCGGGGAGTATTCCCTCTATGAGCTGATGGAGCTTTACCTGGATAGTGGGGAAGAGGAGGAGCTTAAGGATAGGATTTCCCGTTTTCTGGACCGCCTTAAGTCATTCCGAAGGAGAAAACAGGAGATGCTCCTCCATGAACTGGTCTGGGAGATCTATCGGGAGACCGGTTTCTATGAGGAGGTATTGACCATGCCCCATGCCGAAAAACGGGTCAGGAACCTGATGATGCTGCTGGAGCATGCCAGAAACTACGAAAAAAATGTCTTTAAGGGACTTTTCTACTTTATCCGTCATATGGAAAAACTGCGCACCTACGAGCTGGAACCCGGGGATAGTTCCCCGGATGACTACAGCGGCGGGGCGGTGAGGATCATGACCATCCATAAGAGCAAGGGTCTGGAATTTCCGGTGGTCTTTGTCAGCATGCTGTCCAAAGGCTTTTCCACCAAGGATCTGAATGACCGGATCCTCCTCCATCCCCGTCTGGGCATCGGAACGGAGGTCTATGACCTTAAAGAGAGGACAAAGTCCCCCACGGTGATCAGGACCGCCATACGCCGCCAGCTCGCCCGGGAAGCTCTGGAGGAGGAACTGCGCGTTCTGTACGTTGCCATGACCAGGGCTCAGGAGAGACTGATCCTCACCTCCGCCGTCAAGGAGAAAACCCTTGAGGAGGCGGAGACCGGGACAGGTTTCTTCCCGGACCCGGACCAGGCCGGATCTTTCCTGGACTGGATCCTTCCGGTGATGGCAGACCGGGACTGGGAGGACTGCAGGAGATATCATTTTGCAGACCTGGCGGAATTTCTGAAAAAAACCACCCTTGGAAGAAAAACCACAGATCTTTCAGAGATGATCTCCGCTCCGGAAACGGTTTCTTCGGATGCAAGGCCGGTCAGGAGAGCTTTCGGGAGGGTATATCCCTTTGCCTCCTGTGTTGACTGGAAAAGGAAATATTCCGTTTCCGA
Source organism: uncultured Lachnospiraceae bacterium (assembly GCA_902782815.1). GTDB lineage: Bacteria > Bacillota > Clostridia > Lachnospirales > Lachnospiraceae > Anaerobutyricum. Next base: position 1,097 of record CACZOS010000211.1, read on the forward strand.
ACTGAAAAAACTCGCCATGCAGAAACTGCCGGAAGAGGAGATCCCTGTGTGGGAATCCCCTCTCTCTACGGAAGAGGAGGAACCTGTTCCTGCCTTCCTTAAGGAGGAGGAGAAAAGCTCCGGCACCGTCTACGGGACCATGGTCCACAAGGTCATGGAACTGCTGCCCTTTGACAGGATCCGCGATGAGGAAGAGCTGGGTGCGGAACTTGGTGCGATCGCGGAGTCCTGCGGGGAAATATCCCCTTCCTTTTGCGCAGGAATACAGGATGCTGTCAGTTCGTTCCTTTTCAGTGAATACGGACAGATCTTCCGGAAGATGGACCGGGAAGGAATGCTCCATAAAGAACTGCCCTTTACCGTGGGGCTGGACTCATCCCTCATCCATCCCGGCACTGAACTGGAAGAGAGGATCGTGCTTCAGGGTATCGTGGATGTCTGTGGTGAGGATGAGAGCGGGCTCTGGCTCCTGGATTATAAGACAGACCGGATCGGTCCGGGTCAGGAGGCTCTCCTCCTTGACCGATACAAGACCCAGATGCTATATTATAGACTGGCCCTTGAGCAGATGACGGACAGGAAGGTCTGCCGCTCTATGATCTATTCCTTTGCCTTAAGGAAATTTATCGAATATGATATCTGAAGAAAGGAGCTGCCCATGCCGGCTTACGAGGATTTTTCCAAAGTCTATGACGAACTGATGGACCAGGTCCCATACGGGGAATGGTGTGCTTTTGTCAGGCAGGTCCTGGAAACCCGGGGGATCCGGGAGGGACTGGTTGCAGATCTGGGCTGCGGCACCGGAAGGATGACGGAGAAACTGGCGGAAGCAGGTTATGACATGATCGGCGTGGATTCCTCCATGGATATGCTCCGCGTCGCCAATGAGAGGGCTTCCACCCTTTCCCGGTCCATTCTCTATCTGCTCCAGGACATGCGGGAATTCGAACTTTACGGAACGGTCCGGGCTGTCGTATCGGTATGTGACAGCATAAACTATATCACCGATCCTTCGGACCTGATCAGGGTCTTCCGCCTGGTCAACAATTATCTTGATCCGGGGGGGATCTTTGTTTTCGATTTCAATACGGAACATAAGTACCGGGATGTGATCGGGGAAGAGGTGATCGCGGAAGACCGCGAGGATGTCAGCTTCATCTGGTATAATGATTTTGATGAGGAGACCCGGCTTAATTACATTGATCTTAATGTTTTCGTCAGGGAGGAGGGAGACCTTTTCCGCAAGTACACGGAACAGCATATCCAGAGGGGATACGGCCCGGAGGAAATGAGGAGGCTGGTGGAAGAGAGCGGCCTGGTGTTCCTTGAGGCCTACGACGACTATACATTTGAACCTGCCTCGGAGGAAAGCGAGCGTATCGTTTTTGTGGTCAGAGAGCAGGGAAAGGGAGTTTGATAAAATGGAAGACTATATCATTCGCGGGATGGCCTGCGACAATCAGGTACGTTTTTTCACCACCGTCACCACAAATCTGGTGGAGAAGGCCAGACAGCTTCACAATACCAGCCCGGTGGCAACCGCGGCCCTGGGCCGTCTGCTGACGGCAGGGGCCATGATGGGAGCCATGTGCAAAAATGACACGGATGTCATCACTCTGCAGATCAACTGCAGCGGGCCCATCGGAGGACTCATTGTCACGGCAGACGCAAAGGCGGATGTCAAAGGCTATGCCTTTAATCCGGATGTGATGCTTCCTCCCAGTTCCAAAGGAAAGCTGGATGTGGGGAAAGCGCTTGACCTGGGCGTACTTACGGTGATCAAAGACCTGGGGCTCAAAGAACCCTACTCCGGCCAGACCCATCTGGTAAGCGGGGAGATCGCGGAAGATCTGACCTACTATTTTGCTTCCTCGGAGCAGATACCCACTTCTGTGGCCCTGGGCGTGCTGATGAATAAAAACAATACGGTCCGCCAGGCCGGAGGCTTCATCATCCAGATGATGCCCTACGCCACGGATAATGTGATCTCAGCCCTGGAAGAAAGGCTTAAAGCCTATTCCTCCATCACCAGTCATCTGGACGCCGGGGAGACCCCCGAAAGGATCGCGGAGGTTCTTTTCGGCGACATGGGGTTTGTGATCGAAGATAAGATCCCTACCCGCTTTTACTGCAACTGCTCCAAGGAGCGGGTAAAGCATGCGGTGATCAGTGTGGGAAAGAAAGAGATCGAAGAGATGATACAGGAAGGCAAACCCATAGAGGTCAACTGCCATTTCTGTAATTCCCATTATCTTTTTGATGTGGATGAACTGAAAGAGCTGCTTGCCCAGGCCAGATAGCCCGGAAAAGGCGGGCTGATAAAACTTACGCCGGCTCAGGTTCCAAATAAGTAAAAAAGACTGCCGCATCCGGGCGGCAGTCTCTGCGACAGCAATCAGAAATACAGTTTGTGATCGGGTAACCCCTTAAAGTTTCAGGGAAGTATATCCGCGGCGGGCCTTGGGAGCGGGTTTTTCTTCTTCTGCTTCCGCCACATCCGTGTCCTCTGCGGTCTCTTCCTCGATCTCCGGTAGATCCTCATCCGGGAAAAACAGCTCATCATCCTCTTCCTCGGCAAAGAATTTCTTAAAGAGGAATGTCTCTTTGATGCGGTCCCGGAAAATGATGCACAGGCAGATACCTGTGGCGATCACACCGATCAGGGCCATTATTCTGATGATAAGATTAGGTTTTTTGTTCATGATCCATTTCCTTTCTATACTAAATCTGGTATGGATGGTATTATTATAGTATATTTTAATACGTTTGTTTTGGAAAAGCAATCTATTTCTGGGATAAGGAGAAGAAGATGAGTTACGCAGATCAGTTGTTTGTCAAAATGTGCAGGGATATCATAGAGAACGGCTACAGTACCGAGGGGGAGAAGGTAAGGCCCAAATGGGAGGA
>CACZOS010000212.1 GCA_902782815.1 uncultured Lachnospiraceae bacterium
GCAGATCCCTATCATCCTGCACTTGTAGACGGTATCATGACAAACATGTCCTTTGTCATTGATAAGGATACAAAAAAAATTGTTGATGGCAGTACTGCCAAACAGGTCGGAGAAGTACCCCTGGAGGAATTCGTAGCTAAGAACAGCCTGACTGCGGAACTGGATATTACCAAGAAAATCAAGGATCCCAAAAATGTTTTGACGGATGCGCAGGAGAATGAAGAGACTTTCACCTACAAAGTCACATTGACGACACCTTATGACCCTGAAGATCCTGACAAATATACTCAGTACATGTATGCCTATGAGTGGGTTCCCAGGTCAGATGTTGATGAACCCAATAATACGACCAGATTTTTTGTATATGGATATCAGGAAAATGAGAAGGAGGAACTCAGGGGTCTGGATGAAGATGTTGGGCGCTTTAACGAAAAGATCTTCGGCCGGTATACAGTTTCGTATCCCGGGAATGGTTATGCCCTGTCAGATATGTTCACTCCGGATCCCGGTGGAAAAACACAGACAGGTACCATATTTGTTACGCTGAAGCAGAGCGAAATCATCCGTTTCACCAATCTGCCGAGCGGCACTACCTATTCTATCCAGGAGATTTATGCAAACCTTCGGCAGGCTGATCCATCCAGAGACAGTGACTCAAAGCCTGAAGACAATACAGAATCCAGTAATATCGCTCAACAGGGATACAGCGTAACTGTCGAGACAAAAAATGGTGATCCGACTGTTTCAAGCTCAGAAGATGGAACAGCAAACGACACTGTTAGCGGCGAGATCTTAAACCCGGATACTCGTTACTACAACAAATATATAAATGAGCTCGATTACGCACCAGTAGTGCAGCTGTGGGCAAGAAAGCATTTGCAGAATTACCAGTGGTCCGGGGAAAGATATTTCATCAAGCTAAAGCCTGAAGAGGGTAATCATACGATCGATCGTTTTAAAATCGATCAAAAACAGATGTACCTCACAAGGGAAAGCGGTTCTCAGGACCGGGAATACAGGTTTAACAACTGGGTGCGTTTTTCCGAACCCGGCACATATGTTTATTATCTCGATGAAATGTCCGGGGAAGCAGATGAAGATACCGGCGAGTACATAGGCACTCCCTTATCCGGAACCCTGGCGAACGGGATCACTTATGACACTCAGAAACAGCTGATCATAACAGTCGGAGAAGTTGAAGAAAAGCCGACGATTATCAGAGTGGAAGACGGGGATGGAAAAATTGTCTATTCAACTGATCCCGATGATGAAGTTTCAGCAGGATATGTAGACTACAATCCTGACCAAAAAAGGATCACAACTACATTCACAAATAAAGTGATGCCGATCTCTCTTTATAAGATTGGAAACTCAGATCCTGACAACTCTTTATCTGACGTATCATTTGAGCTGTTCTCTGATGAAGCATGCACGGAGTCATCCAGGGTAACAAAGGATGCCCGGGGTAATGGAATAGGTGAATTAATAGGAACAACTACAACTTATTATACAGATCCGGAAAAGACAACAGTTTCCGAAACAGAAACCGAATACTTTGTAGTTGTTTCGGAATATGACGGGGTCTTAAAGACTCTGGAAGACGGGACAGTACCCATAGGTGTTTTGAATTCCGGAACATATTATCTGAAGGAGACCATTGGAAAAGATGGATATTATCTCCTTGGAGAACTTGTAACCCTGAAAATCGGCACTGATGGATCAATATCCTACATTCAGGAAAGCCATTCTCCTTCTAAAGCCTATAACAGCCACAGTGCTGAAAATAACCTTGTCAAAGAGAATGGAGGTCTGTTTATTACCTCTTATAACGCCGATGGGAGCATAGCCGGATATACCATTACAGTTAATAATAGCAGCGGTTATGTACTCCCGCACACCGGCGGTCAAGGGACACTTCTTTATACATTGAGCGGCATTGCCCTGATTATGGCATCCGCTTTAATGTACGGCTTCAGGATGAGGCGTAGGGAAAGGAGGTTAAAGTAAAGCCTCTGATCTCGACGAATAACTGACGCCGAAAAACTGAAGACGCAATATAA
>CACZOS010000213.1 GCA_902782815.1 uncultured Lachnospiraceae bacterium
ATACTCAGGAATACCCTCGGGGATCCCTATCTATGACTCCTCCATGAGGGACCAGCTTGCTGAAATCCCCCATGTCAAGGATGCCAGCATGTACCTGATCCGTACCTCCATAAACTATGTTTACAACAATACCACTGCCCTTCAGGGCGGGCAGCTTGTGGGAGCGGATATTCACTATCTGAATACCTGCGGCTACATCACGTCCCGGGGCAGACGTTTTACTGAGGCGGATTATACCAACCACCGGAAAGTGGCACTCCTGGATAAGGTTGCCGCAACAAGTCTTTTTGAGAACGAGGATCCCATAGGAAAGACCATCGAGATCAAGGGTGAACCCTTTATCGTTATCGGGACCGTGGAAGAATCCACAGCTTTTGAGCCGGTGATCAATTCAGTGGAAGATTATTACGAATATGCCTATGAACAACAGAACTCCAGTGGAACGGTGATCATTCCCGATGTGGACTGGGGAATCATCATTGCCTATGATGAACCCTACAATGCGAAGGTCCTCGCCGATTCCACCGATGACATGAAAAATGTAGGGAAGGCAGCTCAGGAAAAAATGAATGAGCTGGTCACCAATAAGGATGTCAAGTACAGCGCCAAAGATATCAGTGAGACGGCTGCGGAGACCCAGCAGTTAAGTTCCGCCACCAACAAGCAGCTGATATGGATCGCCAGTATATCCCTTCTGGTAGGCGGAATCGGCGTAATGAATATCATGCTGGTATCCGTTACCGAACGTACCCGGGAGATCGGTCTTAAAAAGGCAATCGGGGCGAGAAAGAACCGTATACTTGCCCAGTTCCTTACCGAGGCAGCGGTTCTCACCAGTTTTGGCGGGATAATCGGTACCATTGCGGGAATTGCCATGGCGGAGGTGATCGCCAAGGTCTCCTCGGTCCCGGTGGCGATCAGTGTTCCTGCCGCTATTATTGCCATTCTCTTTTCCATGCTGATCGGGATCATCTTCGGATTTATCCCTGCGGTACAGGCGGCAAATCTTGATCCCATCGTTGCCCTGCGCCATGAATAACGGGCAAATCTGAGCAGAAAGAACCTTCAAGAGGGGTTTGAATGTAAAAACAGAAGGCCTGAAGCCTTCCTCAAAAGTATAGGATGCTTTTGACGGAAGCCTTCAGGCCTTCTTTATATTGTCGTCTCTCAAAAATTTATTTTCCTCAATGACATGAATCATTCATGATATTCTTCCGGAATATCCACCTCATCCCAGAAAGTGACGCCGTATTTTTTTGAGGCTCCCATTTTTATTCCGAAGCCCAGAACATTATCCGTAGATCTGTCCAGCAGCATCAGGATATATTTTACAGCCTCCTCGTGCTGTGTTCCCACCACGTACACATTAAAGTTTTTGGTATATTCTCCTTTCAGCACGGTGAATTCACCCTTTTTAAGGTGCTCGTCTCTCTCGGGGATCAGTTTCTGTTGTTCTAATGTCATGATAAATGCCTCCTGTTAACTGTTTATTATTTTTCCGGCACGCAGATGGTTGCCGTGATGGCAGAAGCGGCAGCGGTTGCGGGGGATGCCAGATAGATGCCCACTCCTGAAGTTCCCATTCTGCCCAGGAAATTCCGGTTGTTGGTAGCCACGACCTTCTCCCCGTCCGTGAGGATACCGCCGGCCCGTCCACAGCAGAGTCCGCAGCCCGGCTGTGTGATGATACAGCCTGCTTTCGCCAGGGTTTCCATGTAACCCGCCTCAACCGCATCGATGTAGATCTGCCTGCTGGCGGGGGTGACGATGCATTTGCAGGCAGTTTTCTTTCCCTTGAGGATCTTCGCGGCCACAGCCAGGTCCTCCAGACGTCCGTTTGTGCAGGATCCGATAAATACCTGATCAATCTTAGTCCCGGCTACTTCGGATACCGGATGGATGTTGTCCACCTGGGAGGGACAGGCGCAAACCGGAACCAGGTCCTCAGCCCGGTAGCGGATCACCTTTTCATAATCAGCGTCCTCGTCTCCAAAGAGCCAGTCCACATCCTCCATCTTCACTTTGGAGTAGGCACAGGTTTTTTCATCGGGACGGAAAAGACAGCATTTAGCCCCTGCCTCGATGGCCATATTGGCTATGGTCATCCGGGAAGCGATACTCATCTTATCGATGGTGGATCCGGTTACCTCAAGAGAACGATAGGTTGCCCCGTCTGCCCGAAGGTCTCCGATGATACGGAGGATCACATCTTTGGAAGCCACATTCGCCGGAAGATCTCCGTCAATGATGATCTTTATGGTTTTCGGAACACGCACCCACATCTCCCCGGTGCCCAGGATCGAAGCCATCTCCGTATAGCCTATGCCGGAGGAGAAGCAGCCCACGCAGCCGTAGGTGGTGGTGTGGGAATCCGTACCGAAAACGATGTCTCCGGGAGTAGCGTAACCGGCTTCGGTCATCAGCTGATGACAGATCCCGTCCCTGCGGTGGACATGGGTGAGGCCGTATTTCTCCACAAAGGCGTCTCCGATCTGGAAATGTCTTACATCTTCCACCGCACTGGTGGGAACAAGATGATCGTAGATCAGAACCACTTTTTCCGGATCCCAGATTCTGCTGAATCCCATCTCTTCGAACTTCTCCGCTACAAAGGGGATAAAGATGTCATGGATCATGACCCGGTCAACCTCAACGGTGACGATCTGACCCGGAGATACCTGATCCAGCCCGGTATTCTTTCTGATGATTTTTTCGATTAATGTATTTCCCATAATTATTCCCCCCGGATCAATCCGTTGCGTTTTTGCATGGCCTTTACAAGACCTCCCGCATTGATGATATCCATCAGGTTGTCCGGAAGAGAGGAGATGGGGTATGTCTCCCCATTGTATTCCAGGGAAACCCCGGGATTCACCGTAAGAAGGTCTCCTTCCCTGATCTGATCCTGAATCTTATCGTTCTCGATGAGCAGCAGCCCATTGTTGATGGAATTGCGGAAAAAAATCCGTGCGTAAGACTTGGCAATGACACAGCTGACTTTCAATGATTTGATGATCTCCGGTGCCTGTTCCCTGGAAGAACCACAGCCGAAATTCTTTCCGGCTACGATGATGTCGCCTTCCCCGATCCGGGAGGCAAGTTCGGGCCGGAGAGGAGAAAAACCATACTGTTTCATCTCTTCCACGGTGGGAAGAGCCAGGTATTCTGTGGGTATGATGATGTCCGTGTCGATATCGTCACCCAGCACCCATACTTTTCCGGTAAACTTATTCATAATATGTCCTCTCTATCTCTTTCACTGTCCTGCTTACTCCAGGTCTTCCGGGCCGCAGATGTAACCCTTGATCGCGGAGGCGGCACAGGTGGCGGCATTTGCCATGTAGACCTTGGAACTGGGATCTCCCGACCTTCCCTTAAAGTTCCTGGTACCGGTGGAGATCAGTACTTCATCTTTTCCGATGACTCCCTGACAGCTTCCCCAGCAGACAGAGCAGTTGGTGTTCATGACCATGGCTCCTGCCTTCATCAGTGTGGTGATGATCCCCTCCTCCAGGGCCTCAATATAGACAGCCTGGGAAGCCGGGGTGACAATGAAGCGCACATTGGGATGGACTTTTCTGCCTTTTACGACTTCAGCGGCGATCCGCAGGTCTTCCAGCCTTCCGTTGTTGCAGGAACCGACGAAGGCCTCGTCGATCTTCACCTTCTCGGCTTTTACTTCCTCCAGTGTGGCGAAGTTGTCCACGAAATCCGGACGGACTGCCACAGGCTTGATTTTGGAAAGATCATATTCATAGACACCGGCGAATTCCGCGTCCTCATCGCTGGTAAACAGATACTTTGGTTCCCGGCCATGTTCTCTGCAGTACTCAACCACTTTTTCATCCGGCTCCACAATACCTGCTTTGGCCCCTGCTTCCACGGTGAGATTGCAGAGGACGATCCGTTCGTCGACAGTGAGATTATGTGCTCCGTCACCGGCAAACTCCATGATTTTGTAATTGGCTCCATTAGCTCCGATATCTCCGATGATGGTGAGAATCAGATCCCTGGCATACACGCCTTCGGGGAGTTTCCCACGGAGATTGAAGCGGAGGGTTTCCGGAACCATCACCCAGGAGGTACCCGTGGTCATGGCATAGAGAAAATCAGTGCATCCCACCCCGGTTCCGAAAGCACCCAGGGCGCCGTAGGTGGTGGTGTGGGAGTCCGCGCCGAAGATCAGTTCACCCGGACAGACATAGTCCTCCATCATGATCTGATGGCAGATTCCCTGTCCCTCGTAAAGGGCAATATCATGCTCCCTGGCAAAATTCCTCATCTTTTTATGGGCTTCTGCCGTCTTGGGATTTTCCGCCGGCACATTGTGGTCCATGATGAAGACAACCTTTTTATTATCCGCAATCTTAGGATGCTTCAGTTTGTTGTTATACATATCTACAGTAAGATGAGTGGTACCGTCATTGCTCATCATACGGTCCAGCGTAACTGTGTGGATGTCGTTTGGTTTTACCTGATCCACACCGGCTGCACGCGCGATGATCTTTTCACCGATCGTCATACCCATTTCAGTCTTCCTCCTTATTCAATGAGGCGATCAGCCCCCCTGCGTTGAGAATGCTCTGCATGTATTCCGGGAGTTTTGTACAGGAAAAGACTTTACCCTCCACGGCAACCGTACCTTCCGAGAGGTTGAGGTCTGCTTTCCCGCCATCTTCCACATTTTCATACAGATCTTTGCACACGATCACCGGAAGCCCGATATTGATGGAATTACGGTAAAAAATACGGGCAAAGGATTTGGCGATGACCGCCTGGATTCCCAGGGCTTTCAATACACTGGGGGCCTGTTCTCTGGAAGAGCCGCAGCCGAAATTCTCTCCGGCGACGACAATGTCCCCGGGGGTAACTTTCTTGGCAAAATCAGGATCCAGAGATTCAAAAGTATAGATCTTCATCGATTCCACATCAGGCAGGAGCAGGTACTGGGAAGCGATGATCTGATCTGTATCCACATCATTATGGAATTTCCATACTGTGTTTGCCATAGGATTTAACCTCCATTTTACTTTTTTCAGAAATGACTCAATTTATAAGATACTATATTTTTTGGATTTCGTAAAGAAATTCATGGATATTTCCCATTTCCCGGACCTGTCTTTCGTTGACGAAATCCCTGAGACCCGATACAATCAGATTATAGTGAAAGCATGGTTTAAGGAGGAGAGAAGATGAGTGGATTTCCTATGGGTCTTCCCACAGACCCCATGATGCTGTTGAGTGTGGTAAACACCAGGCTGAGGGACGAATACCCGGATCTGAACGCACTGTGCGAGGATATGCATATCAACCCCGAAGATATCATCGAGCGTCTGAAGATGGCAGGTTTTGAGTATGATGAAGAACTGAACAGGTTTCGTTGAATAAAGTAAAAACCAAAAGGAAAAGGGTGTATCACCCGTACGGTCATTGACCGCTGGGATGATACACCCTTAATTCCTTTCGGGATCCGGGAAGTCAGTCCTTTTTAATCTTTTTTACGATATCATAGACGACTTCCGCTATTATTTTCCCACCGCGTCCTCTACAAGACCGGTCACGATCTCAACGGTGTCACGGCAGATAGCAAGCTCTTCATTGGTGGGAACCACAAGGAGTTTAACCTTGGAATCCGGAGTGGAGATGAATCCTTCTTTGCCTCTGAAGTTGTTGGCAGCTTCGTCAAATTCCGCGCCAAGGCATCCTAAACGTTTGGCAATGCGGGCACGGGTAGAGATATCATTCTCGCCGATACCAGCGGTAAACACGATGGCGTCAACACCGCCCATGGCCACTGTGTAAGCTCCGATGAATTTTACTACACGGTATGCGAAAGCATCCAGAGCGATCTGTGCTCTTTCGTTGCCTTCTGCTGCGGCATCTCCAAGATCACGGAAGTCGGAGGAAACACCGGAGATACCAAGAACACCGGATTTCTTGTTGATGACGTTCATGGTCTCATCCAGGGTAAGGTTTTCTTTCTGGGCCAGGAACTGGATGCAGGTGGGGTCGATATCACCGGAACGTGTTCCCATGATCAGACCTTCAAGAGGAGTAAGACCCATGGAAGTATCTACACATTTTCCACCCTTTACTGCGGAGATGGAAGAACCGTTTCCGAGGTGGCAGACGATCACGTTGATGTCCTCCGGCTTCTTCCCTAAGATCTCAGCGGTACGCTGGGATACGAACTTGTGGGATGTTCCGTGGAAACCATAACGACGAACGGCATATTTCTCATAATACTCGTAGGGAAGTCCGTAGATATAGGCTTCCGCAGGCATAGTCTGATGGAATGCGGTATCAAACACACCAACCATGGGAGTTGTGGGCATCAGTTCCTTGCAGGCTGCCACACCAACCAGTGTCGGAGGATTGTGAAGGGGAGCAAGGTCGTTTACGGATGCAACCGTATCCAGTACTTCCTGGGTTAAGAGGGTGGAGCAGGCAAATTTCTCACCGCCGTGCACCATACGGTGACCGACTGCATTGATCTCATCGATGGACTTGATCACGCCGTCCTTGGGATCCATAAGCTGCTTCAACACCAGAGATACAGCCTCTTTGTGAGCAGGCATTGCAGCTTCATATTTGATCTTCTCACTACCGGTCTTCTCATAAGTCAGGACGCCGTCGATACCGATCCTCTCGCAAAGGCCCTTTGCAAGAACGAATTCTGTATCGGAATCGATAACCTGATACTTTAAAGAAGAACTCCCGCAGTTAATAATTAATACTTTCATTGTTCCATTACTCCTTTTTCTTATTTTAGGCATTCTGCCTCATTATGATTAAAATTATACATTTACAGTATACGACTTTTTCTCCCGGAATAAAAGGGGAATATTTGTGTTTCCCAGCTTTTTTTGTAATCATTTTCCCGTTTAGGGGAGCTTCTCTTATAGACAGCGGCATATTTCTGCGGATATAATAGGAATAAATTTAATGGAAAAACCAGAAACGGTCAGGCGGGCCCCCGCCCTTATTTGAGGAGGACATAAATGAAGGCAGCAGGAATCATAGCAGAATATAATCCTTTTCATGAAGGCCACAGATACCATATAGAAGAAACCCGGAGGATGACGGGAGCAGACTATATCATCATTGTGATGAGCGGAGACTTTGTACAAAGGGGCGAACCGGCCATCGTGGATAAGTATCTCCGGGCGGAGATGGCCCTGGAGGGCGGCGCGGACCTGGTGATCGAGATGCCGGCCCTCTATGCCACAGGCAGCGCCGAATTCTTTGCCACAGCCGGGGTGGGAATCATGGATTCCCTGGGCTGCGTGGATTATCTTTCCTTCGGTTCTGAGTGGGCTTCGGTGGAGGATTTGTCCGACCTGTCCGATCTGCTTATTACGGAGCCTGAGGAGTATAAGTCTGCTTTAAAAAAGGGACTTGAGTCGGGAATGAATTTTCCCCAGGCCAGGGAGGAAGCGGTTTTTGCCTGCCTGCCCAGGGATAAATGGCGGGAAATGCTGAGATCCCCCAACCACATCCTGGCCATAGAGTACATGAAAGCTTTGAAACGGCGGGGAAGCAGTATAACCCCCCTGGTTGTCCGAAGGAAGGGAAGCGGTTATCTGAGTGAAGAATGGAACCGGGAAGAGGAAGCATATCCCTCCGCCACAGCCCTGCGGGCTGTTCTCAGAAGAGGGGGGGACAGGGAAATCCTGAAAAAGGGCTGTCCTGCATGCGCGGACCTTCTGAAGGAATGCATGGACACCGGGGAAACCGCAGACTGGACAGACTTAATGCCTTATCTTGATTATATGATTCTGATGAATGAGAGAGTTCTGGGGAAATACTTTGGTATGGATTATGATCTTTTCCACCGGATCCTCAGACTTCACAAGCCGGGCATGTCCTTTGAGGAGACCGTTTCCCTGATCCATTCAAAAAACTATACGGATGCGGCTCTCAGGAGGATTCTGCTCCATATCGTTTTAAATATGGAGGAATATCCCTTTATGAGAGAGGCGTCATCCATTCCTCTTCCCTATGCCAGAGTACTGGGCTTTCGCCGGGATGCGGGGAAAATGATACGACAGATCAGGGAAAAAGGCAGCATACCCCTTCTGCAAAGGACTGTGAAAGGACGAGGCCTGGATAAATATGACCGTGCTGCCCATATCCTCTATGATCATGACCTGCGCTGTGCCGATTTTTATGAGCAGATCACGGCAAAAAAAGCCGGGAGGGATGCCAGAAGTGAACTGATCCGCAATCCGGTGATCATATGAATAAAGAGTTGTGCACAGGGAGTAATCATGATATTTTAACAATATTGGGAGTTGATTCCGAAAAATACCTGGAGGTGATTGATGATGTATCAGGCAGGCCTGATTCTTGAGGGCGGAGGTATGCGGGGCATATATACCGCCGGTGTCCTGGATGCCTTTCTGGAGGCGGACATAGAATTTTCTTCCGTATATGGCGTATCCGCCGGAAGTGTCCACGCATGCAACTATTTATCGAAACAGAAGGAAAGGGGATTGAAAGTAACCCTGGATTATATCGATGATCCCAGATACTGCAGCATGAGAAGCCTGGTCACCACCGGAGATTTTTTCGGTGTGGATATGTGCTATGCCCAGATCCCCGATGTATATGTTCCTTACGATTATGAGAAGTATGCCGCATATGAAGGGAAATTTTATGCGGTCCTCACCAATCTGGAGACGGGAAAACCGGAGTACCATCAGGTGAAGGATATGAAAAAACAGATCTGGATGGTTCGTGCTTCCAGTTCCCTGCCCCTCTTATCCCGGACCATTGTGGCGGGAGGCAGACCCTATCTTGACGGCGGGGTATCCGATTCCATCCCCATCAGAGAGTCAATAAGAAGAGGCAATAAAAAAAATGTGGTGATCCTCACCAGGGACCGGTCTTATCGTAAAGGACCAAGTTCCATGACCAGGGCAGTACGGCTGCGCTACCGGAAATACCCCCGGTTTGCGGAGACCATGGAAAAACGTCATATTCTTTACAACGAGACCCTGGATTTCCTTGAGTCTGAGGAATCTGCAGGCAGGGTATTTGTGATCCGCCCTCGGTATCCTGTGGAAGTGGACCGTCTGGAGAAGGATAAGGATAAACTGCGGGAACTCTATGACCAGGGACTTCAGGAGGGCAGAGAAGTCATCGACGCCATGAAGGAATACCTGGAGAGCTGAAATATTAATGATACAGAACATGATCAGACCGGCCGGAAAACATCCGGCCGGTCTTTTGTCTTCGGGCTGTGTGTCTATTTAATGGAGACTACGGTGCAGGAATCTGTTCCCTGCCTGTATTCCAGATTGATGGTATCCCCCACATTATATCGGATGACACTCAGGTTGTCTCCGACCTTTACGTCGAAGATTTCTTCCGATTCCCTGAGCAGGAGATAGTAGTGGGAGTTCCCGTCAACCACGGTCTCCGCGATCTTGGCGATGGTTCCGCTGATGGTCAGTATTTCTCCTTCTGCCTCCTCTGTTTCCTCCTCCGCGGAAAGATTGTTTTCCTTCATCAGAGCGGTATAGTTTTTCTCACACTCTGCGACGGAATCACCCGTGGCCACGATCTGATAGTTACCCACATTGACCATGGCATATTTTTTGACCAGGCCGGAGGCGTCCTTCAAAGACATGAAATAGGTAGGCTGATTATCGATGTTCAAAAGGAGAGGAAATGTGGAAACATAGCCCAGGTTCTGGACTTTTCCTTCCGCAGACCCCATGGCCGAATCCTCTATGGCCCCTTCGATCTCATAATATTTTGTCTCCATGGTCCTCTGGTTCATCAGGACGAAGCCCACATTGGACTGGTCAGAAGTGATGGAAGTCACCCCGGTATAAACCCATACATCATCGTTTATGGCCAGATAATTATAACCGTTGGTGGTGGACAGGCAGTCTCTCTGACTAAGGATACTGTTGAAATAACCGTGTTTTAAGGTGCCGTAATAATCATAGAGACGGACCAGCAGAGAAGCGGAATAGACACGGTCTACCCAGCTGGGAGTCTCCTCCACTTTGTAGTCGGTACACTCACCGTTGATGGCATTGCACAACACTACACGTCCCACGGTTTCTCCTCCGAAGAGGCCGATATTGTACCGTGCAACGCTGCAGACCCAGTAGGGTGTTCCCTCTTCATCCAGCTCAAAACTGATGTCATTGAAGATATAGGTGGGATACCTGAAACGCAGGTGCCGGTAAAGGTTTCTTCCCAAATGATCGTAGAGGGTATATTTCATCCCTTCCTTAAGACGGATCAGCTCCGTCTTCTGGCTGGCCATATCGATCTTGATATATGCTGAGATTCCGTCTTTCCGGTTGGTGAACCATTTGATAAGATTGGCATACCTTAAGGGATTGATCCTGACCGGCTGTCCCCGGTAATTGATCTGGTTGTAGAGGTCGCTCACCTCAAACTGGGAGGCAAGATCAACAAGGCTTCCCATCTTCCGGCTGGCCAGGATGGCTGCCGAATCGCTGTCCAGAAGGGGGATCTGATCATAGGAGATCTGCGTGATGTCCTCGGAAAATTCCCCGGTTTCCACTGTCATCAGTTTCTGGTATTTCCTGGCATTGATGACAGGGGAGGAGAGGAGGGAGCCGGCCACATAGGCCAGGACCGCCACGACTACGGCTCCGAGGAGGGCTTTGAAGAACTTTCCTCTTTTCAGGAACCGGATTTTGAACGGACTTCTTCGGTTTCCGGTTATCTCTATCTGGGGGGAAGCCATAAAAATGAAGGCCACCACCAGGACGAGCAGGATAAATTTCCATATGCCCCTGCTGTGGATATTGATGGCGGGAAGGGCCATATAGTAGTAGGCGGCAAGGATAAGGATAAGCAGCGGAATGAGAAGTTTCCATGAAATTTTCCCTGTTTTTTTCATCAATATTCCTCACTTTCATGTAAAAGATTACCATTCTTTTAGAGAGTATAGCATAGATTTTCTTGCCTTTCAAAATGAATCGGTATATCATATAGGATATGCAGATTAAACATGCTTTTTTATATGCGATAGATTTACGGAGGCAGACAACCGGTTATGGAAGAACAGACACCTAAATCAACAGAACAGAGGGAAATCGTCGAGAAGACTGTTTCTCCGGAAAAGGGAAAAAGGGGAGGAAGATCAGCCCGGGCAAGAAAAAGGAGAAGAAAGAGGAGACTGCTGGCGGCTTTCGGAATACTCTGCCTTCTTGTCCTGGGAATTTATATCGGAGGAAGATATTTCTTCCAGAGTCATTATTTTCCCAATACCGTCATCAACGGGGCCGACTGCAGCCTGATGAATCAGGATAAAGCCTTCGCGGCAGCTTCTGACCGGCTCTCCACCTATGCCCTTACCGTCCATTCCGAGGACGGCGATCTCAAAGTGGAGGCAAGGGATGTCAAGCTGGGATATAAGGACAGCAAAGATCTGGAAGTGCTTCTGAAAGGGCAGGATGTTGACCGTTGGTTCATGAATCTTAATTCTTCTTTTGACTACCAGGTCATGGAGACAAAACTGGATGACGATTCCCTGATCAAGAGCATACGGTCTCTGGCCTGTATGAATCCTGCCAATCCGAGGGAATCCGAAAATCCGACCCTGATCTATAATGAAGAGACCGGCAAATATGATGTGGTGGCGGGTAAGATCGGCAACCATGTCAATGAAGAAACCTTCACCGAGGCGGTGAAGACAGCCATGCTTAAAGAGGACGAAGAGCTGGACCTGCTGACCAATGCCTACTATCTCCCGTCACAATATAACGAATCCTCCGAGATCATTGTCAAGGCCAGGGAAAAGGCAGACAAGTATGCAGGTTCCGTGATCAATTATCAGGACGGGGACAGCAGCCTGACCGTATCCGGTAAGGAGATCAGCAGTTTTATCAAAATTGATGACCAATACCAGGTTTCCATTGATAATGATGCCGTTAAAAAATATATTAAAGAAAATATTGCCAAGAAGTTCGGATCCGGTGACCTGGTGATCATCAATTCCCCCGGCAGCGGTAAAATCTATGTCTCTGACGGCTCCGGTGATAAGGTGGTAAATGTACCTTCTGAGCAGAAAAAGCTGATCAAAAATATCCAGTCCGGAAAAACCACTACACGTAAACCGGAATATATTACGGATTTCCTTTACAGCTCCAGAGGGAGCATCGTTAAGGATGATTACATTGACATTAATCTGTCCAAACAGCAGGTATATGTGGTGATCGGCAAAAAACTTCAGATCCAGTCACCCTGTGTCACGGGAAATGTCTCCGCGGGGAGGGGATCCTCCACAGGGATCTATAAGATCGCCTACAAGCAGAGAAACCACACCATGGTAAAATATAACGCTTTTGTCTACTACTGGATGCCCTATGAGACCACTTACGGCATAGGACTTCATGATGCCACATGGAGAGGGTCTTTCGGGGGAAAGATCTATCGGACCAACGGGTCCCATGGCTGTATCAATCTTCCCCTGGCCAAAGCCAGGGAGATCTACAACACCATCTATGCGGGTATCCCTGTGGTGGTCCATTATTAAATACCTGCCGAAAAAGATGACTCTGAATGAGGAGAAGAGCCGGTGAATACTGCAAATCATGATTTCGAAGAAAAAGTCAGGAAGCTGAAGCAGATGATCTTTGACCATGCCGGCCGTGATATCGCCGTTGCTTTCTCCGGAGGCGTGGATTCAGGCCTGCTCCTGAAAATCTGCTGTGATGCCGCTAAGGTCCGGGGAACAAGGGTCTGGGGGATCACTGTACACACGAGGCTGCATCCGGTGACGGATGTCATGACTGCCCGCCTGGTATGCCGGGAAACCGGTGCCGAATCACTTATTCTGGAAGTGGACGAACTGGAGGAGGCGGGGATCATGGATAATCCCCCGGATCGCTGTTACCTTTGCAAAAAAACCGTTTTTTCCCGGATAAAAGATGCCGCGGAAAACCTCAATATCCCCTGTGTGATGGACGGGACAAACGAGGATGATCTCCACGTTTACCGTCCGGGTATCCGGGCCCTGAAGGAACTGGGAATCTTAAGTCCCCTGTCTCTTTGCGGCATAGGAAAGGAAGAGGTCCGTATACTGGCCGCGGAGTATGGTATTTCTGTAGCAGACAGGCCTTCAGCTCCCTGTATGGCCACAAGATTCCCCTACGGAACAAGGCTTGACGAAAAAGAACTGCGGAAGGTGGAAGCAGGGGAGGACTGGTTTGCCCGCCAGGGCTTTTACAACATAAGGCTCCGTGTTCACGGAGAGATCCTCAGGATAGAGGTGGACCAGGAAGAATTCGACAAGGCTCTGTCTTTGCGTGAGGCTGTCATCAGCAGGATGAAAGAACTGGGGTATCGTTATATTACCCTTGATCTGGAGGGATTCCGCTCGGGAAGTATGGATATCGGATTAGAAGTAAATAAAAATGAATGATCAGGAAAAAAAGGCACATTTCCTTTATGCGGGAGTGTGCCTTAATTTTTGTCTGTCAATGAAACAGCTCCATTCGGAACTTTGAATACTAAAGATGGAGAAGATGGCGGGCA
>CACZOS010000214.1 GCA_902782815.1 uncultured Lachnospiraceae bacterium
AATGATTCCGTCCAGGATCCGTTTGGGAAGAACAAGGCTGAGATCCCCGGGTGTGGCCTTCAGTGTGGGAGTGATAAAAGCTTCGTCGATCCGGCTGGGTGTGGAGCGCTGGCCACGGATCAGATCCCCGAAGCGCTGGACGATTACCCCTCCTCCCAGCATATTGCTGAGCTTCGCGATGGATTCTCCGTATCCGTTGGAATCCCGGAAGGGTTCGGAAAAATGTTTGGCCACCAGCAGGGCAAAGTTGGTATTATCCGTCTGCCGGTCAGGATCTTCATAGCTGTGGCCGTTTACGGTGATGATCCCGTTGGTGTTTTCCGCCACGACAGCCCCTTTAGGGTTCATACAGAAAGTTCTTACCCTGTCACCGTACTTGGATGTACGGTAGACGATCTTACTCTCATAGAGTTCATCGGTGATGTGGGAGAAGACCTCCGCGGGAAGCTCTACCCGGACTCCGATATCCACCCGGTTTGATTTGGTGGGGATATTCAGAGTGCCGCAGAGCTTTTCCATCCATTTGCTGCCGCTCCTGCCGACCGAGATGATACACTGACGGCAGGTATAGGTCTCATTCTTGCAGATGATCTCATAGCGGGAGTCTTTTTCCTTGTCTGACAGGATCTTCACCGTTTCCACAGGGGTATCGAAGTAGAAGTCTACCCGGTCTTTAAGGTAGGCATACAGATTCTCCAGAACAATGTAATTAATATCTGTCCCCAGGTGTCTTACCGAGGCATCCAGAAGATGAAGATCATGGTGGATACATTTTTTCTTGAAGCTTGTGCCGGCAGTGGAATAAAGCCTGGTCTCCCCCCCGCCGAACCGCATGTTGATCTTATCCACATACTGCATCAGATCCAGGGCCTTTTTCTTTCCTAAATACTGGTAAAGAGTTCCACCGAAATCATTGGTGATATTGTATTTTCCGTCGGAAAAAGCACCGGCACCGCCGAAACCGCTCATAATGGAACAGGTCTTGCAGTTGATGCAGGAAGCAACCTTCTCCCCGTCGATGGGACAGTGTCTTTTTTCCAGTGCGTGCCCGGTCTCAAAAACCGCCACCTTAAGTTCATGGCCTTTCTGCATCAGCTCATAGGCGGAAAAGATGCCTCCCGGTCCCGCCCCGATAATGATTATGTCATATTCTTTCATGATTCAAACCCCCGTTATCACTTTTTTATCTGGCCATAGGTCTTAAACCTGGCCATCATTTCCTTCATCTCTTCAGAGGAGAGGATATTGGCTCCCCCCGCCAGACTTGCCAGGTAGTAAGTCTGACAGCATTCCTCCATGATCAGGGCAATATTAAAGGTGTCGGCGATATTCTTCGACCCTGCGAGAAGACCATGATTAGCCAGCAGAACACAGTATCGGTCTTTCATATACTCGTAGGCGATCTCAGCCAGATCCTCCGTACCGAAGGACCGGTAGGGGGCGCACCTGATGTCCGGCCCTGCCAGAGCTACAAGATAATTGGAAGCCGGCAGGCCTTTGCCCATGGTGGCAAGTGTAGTGGCGTAAGTGGAATGGGTATGGACCACTGCGTTGATATCTTCCCGTCTGTCATAGAAGATCCTGTGCATCGCATATTCGCTGGAAGGCTTGTAATTTCCTTCAATCTGACGGCCTTCGGACAGGCTGATCACCGCCACATCCCCCGGGCCTACCGAAAAATAATCCATGCCGCTGGGGCTGATGGCCATCAGTCCCTGCTGACGGTCAAAGATGCTGATATTGCCTCCGGTTCCCTTTGTCAGGCCCAGATTTACCAGTTTTTTTCCGTAATCAACCACCAGCTGTCTTTCTTTAGCTAATAACATAGACATTCATCTCCTTATAAAAAGTCCAGATCATCGTTTTCGTCCTCATCGTCATCCCAGAAATCATACAGGTCAAGAAGGTCATCATCGCTCATACACATGATCTCTATTTTTGACATGCCCTGCGGCGGATTTTCCATGTACTGTTTTCTGATTTCCTTAATATCCGGTGTCATTTAATACTCCTCCTTCTCGATCAGTCCCGGGCCGGTTCGGTCCGAACCCGGATCCTGTCATCTATTATAACCCAGGAGGGAGAAGAATGCACTACAGAAAAAGGGAAAACACAGCCAATTTTGGTGGGTAATCTGTTGAAAAAACATTTTATGAAGCAGTTCCGGATGTTATAATGTAATCAGGCAGAAAACGGATGATTCAGGAGGGGGAGAGGAAGATGACCAGTGAGATCCGGAAGGAACTGTTCGGCATGCAGGATAAGAAATACGCAGACTTTCAGCGCAAGCTGATTCCCACGGTGGCGCCTGACCGGATCATCGGGGTCAGGACCCCGGAGCTCCGCAAATATGCCGCGACTTTGAGAGGAAGAGAAGATCTGTCCTCCTTTCTTCATCAGCTCCCTCACCGATATTTTGATGAAAACCAGCTGCATGCCTTTATCATTTCGGGCATAAAAGAATTTGACCGCTGTATGGATGAGGTGTGCCGCTTCCTGCCCCATGTGGACAACTGGGCCACCTGTGATCAGATGTCCCCAAAGGTCTTTAAAAAGCAGAGGAAGGACATTCTCCCCTATCTCTCAGCCTGGATATCTTCCGGGGAGACATATATGGTCAGATTTGCCATCGGAATGTTTATGGAACATTTCCTGGATGGGGATTTTGACCCTGCTTATCCTGAGATGATAGCCCATGTCCGGTCTGAGGAGTACTATGTTCAAATGATGATTGCCTGGTATTTTGCCACAGCCCTGGCAAAACAGTACAGGGAGGTCCTGCCCTATCTGGAAAAGGGCAGGCTGGACATCCGGACCCATAATAAGACTATACAGAAGGCAGTGGAAAGCCGGCGGATCACGGAGGAACAGAAATCTTATCTGAAGACTCTCAGGAAAAAGAGTGGCCCTTTGCCGATATCTGTGTTATAATACCATCGATATTTTCCCGGGGATCAGCCCGGGAGCTTCACCCGGGTAAAGAAGTGAAGGAACAGATCAAAGAATTATTTACAGAAGAGAAGGGGAAAAAGAATGAGAGAAAAGATGAAACAGGCCGTCATCGTCTTGCTTGCCTGCTGTCTGCTGCTGGGAATAAAGTCTCAGGTGACAGCCACGGAGGTGACCACGACCGCTAATAATGCAGAACAGACAACCGCTGCAGTCGTTCCTCCGGGATTTACGGGGGTTTACCAGCTTTCTTATTATAAAAACGGTCAGCCGGCCGCAGCCGACGGATGGGTAGAATATAACGGAGAGTTTTATTATTTTTATCAAAACCGGGCACTGACCGGCTGGAATTATGTTAAAGACTTAAGCGGCGGGAAAAAGGTATATAAGTATTATTTTGATGGGGACGGCATATTGAGCCAGAATCTCTTCAAAACGTTCGGTGCCAGGATACGGAAAGAGAAACTGAAGATTTTTGTCAACCTTACCACCCATAATGTCACAGTTTATCTTTATGACAGCAAGAAAAAGGATTACATTATCCCTGCCAAGAGCTGGGTATGTTCCACGGCAAGGGATGGAAAGAGCACAAGAAAAGGAAATTATTATCTGGCAAAAGGTACCGCCACGAAATGGTTCATTTATAAAAAATCAAAACCTTATCATTATTATCAGTATAAGGTGAAGATCCGCGGAACCAACATGCTTTTCCATTCGGAAATGTACAGCGGAACCAGGAAGAACAAACTGGTAGCCAGGACATACAACGGACTTGGCACTAATCAGACCACAAGATGTATCCGTTCTCAGTGCGGCAATGCCTACCTGCTCTATCGAATTGCCAAGGAAAACAGGCATTCCATCCCGGTGAGGATCTATCGTGACAAAAATAAGGGACCTTTCGGCAAAAAGACTCTTGCCAATTCCGGAGGACGGGTTAAGAGCGGTACGAAATATGACCCCACAGACCCTGCACTCACCAACTATAAAAAGGTCTACTAGAATCATCACCACCCGTTTTCTTCGGGTGGTTTTTTCTTAATGATCGTTCTTTCAGGATTTCAGGCAGCATTTATACGCTGCCTGGATCAAAGGAGAAGGACACAGGGAGGACAATCGTGAATAATACCATCAAGGAACTCTACGAACGGAAATCGGTCCGTGTATTTACAGACAAAAAGATCCCTGAAGAAGACATCCGGCTGATCCTGGAATCTGCCGCCATGGCTCCTACAGCGGGCAATCAGCAGCTCTATACCATCATCAATGTTACCGACCAGGAGAAGAAAGACAGACTGGCCGAATCCTGTGACCATCAGCCCTTTATCGCCAGGGCAGGACTGGTCCTGGTTTTCTGCGCCGATCTTCTCAAATGGTACAAGTCCTATCTCGCGGCGGATGCAGGTCCCCGGGATCCCGACATAGGGGATTTTGTCCTGGCTGTGGAAGATGCGGTGATCGCCGCACAGAACACGGTGGTTGCAGCCCACAGTCTGGGAATAGGTTCATGCTATATCGGGGATATCATGGAAAACTATGAGATCCAGAAGGAAATCCTGAGCCTTCCGGAGTATGTTTTTCCCGCTGCCATGCTGGTCTTCGGCTATCCTACGGACCAGCAGGTAAACCGGCAGAAACCAGAGAGGATCCCCATGGAATACCTGGTACATGAGAATGTCTACCCTGATTTTGACCAGACAGACTTAAGGAAGATGTTCCGCCATCGTACAAATGATGACTTCAACGGATATATGAACCGGTTCTGCGAACGGAAATACAATTCTGATTTTGCCAGGGAAATGTCCAGGAGTATCCGGGCTTTTCTTGAGAAAAACTGTAAATGGTGAGGTGATACCCTTTGATCAGACGATTTGATTCCATTCCGGATGCCATAAAAAGCCATTATGGAAATGCGGTTTCTATCCTCAAAAAGAAACCGGTCCACGGGGGAGACATCAATGAGGCGTGGAGGCTTGACCTGTCTGACGGATCAGCCGCATTTCTGAAAACAAATTCCCCGGACAATCTCGATTTCTTCGTGACGGAAACAGCCGGCCTTGAGGAGATTGCCGGAACAGATACCCTGAGTACGCCGGAATTATTCGGACTGGGGACAGACGAGAAGGAAAACTGCAGTTTTCTCCTCATGGAATACATAGAGTGTGTTTCCCGGAATAAGGATTACTGGGAAGAATTCGGAAGGAATCTGGCCCTTATGCATCGTGCCCGGAAGGATGCGGAAACCGGGGGCTATGGCTTTGACACGGATAATTATATCGGTGCAAGTCCTCAGGATAATACCCGCTCTTACTCCTGGATCAGCTTTTACCGGGACCGGAGACTTTCTCCTCAGATCAGAAGAGCAGAGAGATATTTTTCAGCAGATCTTATAAGGAAACTGGATCACCTGCTGGATCGTCTGGACAGACTGCTCCGGGAACCGGATCATCCTTCTCTCCTGCATGGAGATCTCTGGGGAGGAAATGTCCTGCCCGGAAATGACGGAAGAGCCTGGCTCATCGATCCGGCAGTCTATTACGGGGATCCTGAGGCTGACCTGGCCATGACCCAGCTGTTCGGAAGTTTTCCGCCCTCCTTTTACGGAGCCTACCATGAAATCAGTCCCATCGATCCCGGATACAGGTCAAGGAGAAATCTTTATGATCTCTATCACATGCTCAATCATCTGAATCTTTTCGGGACGGCTTACCTGAACCATGTGCTGAGTATAGTGGAACGATACCAATAACAGTTTTTAAGGAGATCTGCCATGAAGATCAGATATGCGGTGCCCGAGGATGCCGG
>CACZOS010000215.1 GCA_902782815.1 uncultured Lachnospiraceae bacterium
GCCTAAGCTCCACAGCACCAACTTTGAGGGAATGGAACTGATCCGCCCCATGTACCTGGTGCGGGAAGACGATATCAAAGCATGGCGGGACTATAACGGCCTGCATTTCATCCAGTGCGCCTGCCGATTTACAGACACCTGCAGTTCATGTCGGGTTGACGGAAGCATGATTTCAAAACGTATGGAGACCAAACTGCTGATCCGGCATCTGAAAGAAACAAATCCCTATGTAGAGACTAATATCTTCAACAGTCTGAAAAATGTCAGTCTCGATACACTGATCGCATACAAACAAAAAGGGACAGCGCATCATTTTTTAGATGATTATTGATAAAGAAAACAATCCTGAGATGTATAAGGGCTATGATTATGGAAAGAAATATTGACTTTACAAGTGGAAAAATAGTGCTGCCGCTGCTAAAATTTGCTCTGCCGGTGCTGTTTGCACTGTTCCTGCAGGTGATGTACGGAGCAGTCGACCTGATGATAGTCGGAAAGTTTGCGCACTCCGCGGATGTTTCTGCTGTTGCAACAGGATCACAGATCATGATGACGATCACAAATCTGATCAGCTCTCTTGCAATGGGAATGACTATCATTCTTGGAGAGGAGATTGGCGAAAAAAAGCCGGAAGAGGGTGGTAAGATTGTCGGGAGCGGAATCGTTCTGTTTTTTACGATCGGTCTGGCCGCTACACTCCTGATCGGGGTCTTTGCTCCCAGGCTTGCCGCGATTATGCAGGCGCCTGAAGAGGCATTTGATCTTACCACATCCTACATCAGAATCTGCGGAATAGGATCGATCGTAATCATTGCATACAATCTGATCGGAAGTATTTTCAGAGGAATTGGGGATTCCAGGACGCCACTGGTCACAGTAATGATCGCGTGCGTATGTAATATAGCCGGAGACCTTATGCTGGTCGCAGGATTCGGAATGGGTGCGACCGGCGCAGCGATTGCCACAGTATTTGCTCAATTTATCAGCGTATTGATTTCCCTGCAGCTGATCAGAAGGAGAGAACTCCCTTTCCATTTTGAAAGAAAGCAGATTGGCTGGAACGGAACTGTTATAAAGAAAATCCTTACACTGGGTACGCCGATTGCCCTCCAGGATGTGCTGGTAGGAATCTCTTTTCTTGTAGTACTGGCCATAGTAAACTCCCTCGGTCTGATTTATTCCGCCGGAGTCGGTGTGGCGGAAAAGGTATGCGGATTCATAATGCTTATTCCTCTTGCCTTTATGCAATCCATGTCGGCCTTTGTGGCCCAGAACCGTGGTGCCAGCAAACCCGAAAGGGCGATCCGGGGACTTAAGTCAGCTATCATGATATCTTTTATTTCCGGTGCTGTCATGTTTTATTTTGCCTTTTTCCACGGCACATTTCTGTCAGGACTGTTTGCAAATGATCCTCAGGTCGTTACACAGGGAGCGGAGTATATTAAAGCCTATGGGATTGACTGCCTCTTTACCTGTTTCCTGTTCTGTTTTATAGGGTTCTTTAATGGCATGGAACACACGAGGTTTGTTATGGTTCAGGGAATATGCGGCGCTTTTCTGGTAAGAATCCCTGTGTCCTATATAATGAGCAAAAAGGTTCCTGTATCTCTGTTCCGGATCGGACTTGCAACGCCTTGTTCCACAGTGGTGCAGATTATTATGTGTTTCATATTTTTTGCAGTCATCAGAAAGAAAATGTCATGCGCGAAGGCATGACATTTGGTAAGAACTATATAAAATCAAATCTTAGCTGGGGATCAACCCAGCTTTTCTGTTTCGCCCGGTGGATTTTATCCCCGGGCATTACATTTCCGATCAGAAGAGGAGAGGAGGGATCATGCTGTGCCATATTCCTTTTCACGATTTTCGGGTCAGCATTGGCATAACAGTAACGACAAAGGTGTCCGCATGTATTGTATTGGCCAATGTCGCCTGTGATATAACAGGCACATTCCTTCCTGTTACGCGGGGCAGGAGGACAATTCAGATTCATTCCAATAGCCTTTTCCATGGTTTTAACGGTAAGACAGCCGCTCACATCGGCGCCGGCCTTTTTCAGTTCACTGCTTTCCCCGCATGGTTTGATGCAGATTCCATATTGGTCCGCAATTCTTACAAAAGCCTCTGTAATCCGCATCTGGACGGAAAATGGTACTTCTTTGATCTCCGGATAATTCCTTTTCACTTTTTCATAAAGATCGATAAAGCTGATCACACAGGTATCTGTATAACCTGAAAGCATTTCACACATCCTGGAAAATACCCGGATATGGCGTTCCTCGGTCCAGTATTCGTTCAGGATGACCGGATCATAACGCCAGCAGAC
>CACZOS010000216.1 GCA_902782815.1 uncultured Lachnospiraceae bacterium
CACTGTATTATATTGATATTGATACCGGCACTTATAATGAAATCTCGTCGACCGACGAATACAAGAAGCTGAACGTACCGGCGACCGGCAATGACTTCTTCGCCGAAAGCAGACGAAGCATCCGCAAGTATGTCCATCCCGAGGATCAGGAGAAGGCGCTCAGCATTCATTATAAGGATGTCATGCTGGAAAACCTGAAAGCCCGGAATTCCTTTTCACTATCCTGGCGTCTGGTCGTGAACGGACAGGTCAGCAATATCCGTCATACGGAGATCATGGCACGTGACGGAAAGCACATCATCGTTTGCATAGAGAACATCGACGCGGAGATTCAGGCCAAGCAGGCAATGAAGGCAGACCGGGAGAAGAGCGTCACCTATACACAGATTGCCGAACGACTTGCTTCCCATTATGACCTGATTTATTACATTGACTGTGCCAGCTCTCAGTACGCTGAGTTTTCCACAAAGAAGAAATCCGGCGAATTGAAGGTTCAGGATGAGGGAGAAGACTTCTTCGCAGCGGCTACGAGGAACGCGGATCGCCTGATACACCCCGAGGACAGGGAAAGAATCAAGCTTTTCCTCGACAGGGATCGCCTGATTTCTCAGCTTGAGAACAGAAGGCAATTGACCGAGGATTACCGCATGGCGGTTGACGGCGGAAAAACACAATATACGCGCATGTCAGTGACCTACTCCTCCGACCAAAGCCATTTCATCATCTGCGTGGAAAATCGAGACAAGGATGTGCGCAAAGAGAGGGAGCATCTGGCGGCCTTGTCCATGGCCAACGAGATGGCCAGGCGGGATGAGTTGACACATACAAAAAACAAGACAGCCTATCACGAGATGGAGCAGGAGCTTCAAAAGCAGATTGAGGAAGGAACGGTATCTTTCAGCATTGTCATCTGCGATATTAACGGCCTGAAGACAATCAATGACACCGTAGGGCACAAGGCGGGTGACGATTACATCAAGAGCTGCTGCAGGCTGATCTGCCAGATATTCCATCACAGCCCGGTGTTCCGAATCGGCGGCGATGAATTTGCTGTAGTTCTCAGGGGGCAGGATTTCGATAATCGGAGTGGTCTGCTATCTTTGCTGAGAAACCGGGTGGAGGAAAACATCCGCATTGGCGAGGGGCCTGTGATTGCCTCTGGCATGGCGGAGTTCCAGCCTGTTACAGATCGTTCTGTCGAGGATGTGTTTAACCGCGCCGACAACTTGATGTATGAGAACAAAGCGCATTTGAAGGAGCAGAAGCTGATCCAGGAGAGCCATTCCCTCAAGGAAAGAGCCGATATCCGCATGGTTTCCGAGGAGAGACGCCACATGCTGGACATGCTGTTCAAGTCGTTTGAGGTGGTTGCGGAGGGAACTTATGTCTATCTCTGCGACATGAAATACGATTATTCCAGATGGTCTAAAAGTGCGGTAGATACCTACGGTCTGCCGTCTGAGTATATGTATGGGGCGGGGGATATCTGGGAAAGCCGCATTCACCCGGAGGATCGGGCGGCCTATCACAAAGGAATTGACGATATCTTTTCAGGAAATGCCGCAGCCCACGACATGCAGTACAGGGCAAAACGTACAACAGGGGAATACGATGTATGCACCTGCCGCGGGGTCGTGATCCGGGATCACAACGGTGAACCGGATTACTTTGCCGGTACCATACGCAACCACGGCATTCAGGGACACATCGATACGCTGACAGGGCTGAGGAACCAGTATGGCTTCTTTGAGGATCTGGAGAGCTATATCAGGCGAAATACCTGTGTCAATGTGATCATGTTCGGCATCGGCAAATTCTCCGAAATCAACGAGATGTACGGCTATCAGTTCGGAAACCGCGTTTTGCAGCGCTATGCCAGAAGCGTTTACGAAACGACCGGAAACACAGGCCATACCTACCGAATTGACGGGACAAAGTTTGCCGTGATCAGCAATACGCTTACCATCGAGGAATTAAGAGAAAGCTACAACCAGTTCCGTGCGTTTCTCCATGAGAATTTCAAGGTAAATAAGCGAAAGATTCTGCTGAATCTGCACTGCGGTGCACTTCGGGTCGATAACTTCGACGTAGATTCCCAAACGATCTATTCCTGCCTGAATTTCGCCTATGAGGAATCCAAGATCCGGCGACAGGGCGAAATGGTGGAATTCCATAATAATACGAACGACAATAGTCATCACAGACTTGAGAAACTGCACGCGATCCGGGAATCCATCATGCGCGGGTACGATGGCTTCTATCTGCTCTATCAGCCGGTGGTGGACGCGCAGACGGAGCGCCTGATCGGAGCGGAGGCTTTGCTACGCTGGAAGAACGACCGCTTTGGCATGGTTCCTCCGGATCAGTTTATCCCGATCCTCGAATCGGATCCACTGTTTCCTGAGCTGGGAGAATGGATCATCCGTCAGGCCGTCTTTGCGGCAAAGCAGATTTTGAAGCAGGATCCCACTTTTATCATCAACGTCAACCTGTCCTATACCCAATTGGAGAAGCCGGACTTTGTGGACATGGTGCTGCGAATCCTAGCGGATCTGGAATACCCGCCTGAGCATCTGTGTCTTGAGGTGACGGAACGATGCAGGTTACTGGATATGGATCTGCTGAAAAATATCGTGGCTAGCCTGAAAGCAAAGGGAATCCTAATCGCACTGGATGATTTCGGAACCGGGTTTTCCTCCATCGGCATACTCAAGGAGATTCCGATCAATATCATTAAAATCGACCGCACTTTTGTGCGAATGATCGAGGAAAACGACACGGACAGAAGAATTGTTCAGACAATTGCGGATCTTGCTGCAATCTTCCATGCAAAGGTCTGTGTTGAAGGCATTGAGACGGCTGGCATGAGAGATATTTTAAAAAGTTATCATGTAGAAAGCTTCCAGGGTTATTATTATGCGAAACCGCTGCTGATCGAGCAATTTGTGAAATGGATTACAGCCATGAAGGAAAAGACAAAAGAGGGGGAGAACAAATCATGAATCTTAAAGAACTGCGTACACAGCTCAATCTTACCCAGGCAGCATTGGCCAAGGAGCTCGGCGTGACGGGCAAGACC
Source organism: uncultured Lachnospiraceae bacterium (assembly GCA_902782815.1). Lineage (GTDB taxonomy): Bacteria > Bacillota > Clostridia > Lachnospirales > Lachnospiraceae > Anaerobutyricum. The sequence continues at coordinate 3,080 of CACZOS010000216.1, forward strand.
ATATCCCTGATTGAAGGCGGCAAGATGAAACTCAGCGATAAACTCTCCGCCAAGATCAAAGAGGTGTATGGGGAGAGTATTGCCATGGCTGAAGCTGAAAAGGCGTTTGAGGCCGAATCGAAAGCCGTCGTTGCTGAGGTAGAAGCTGAGGTCGAGAAGGCTGTCGTTGCCGAGGAAAAGGCAGAAAAGAAGAAAGCCCGTGCTGCCAAGAAGAAGGCTGAGGCTGAAGCAGAGCAGATAGCCGATACTGTTTC
>CACZOS010000217.1 GCA_902782815.1 uncultured Lachnospiraceae bacterium
AAGACACCGGTTCCCCATGATGCGGTGAGAAGATGCAGCTGCAGAAAAAAGTGGTACAGCCGGACCTCCAATCCCATGTTCAATGTGGTGGTCATTGACTGCGGCCTTAAGACCAATATAATCAGGATGCTGAACAGGTACAGATGCAATGTCACCATAGTGCCCTTTGACACCGGGAGCGAAGAAATCCTCGCTCTTCATCCTGATGGGCTGCTGGTTTCCAACGGCCCGGGAGATCCCCGGGATGTTCCCGAGGTAATCCGGACTCTGCAGGCCCTAAGAGGACGATTACCCATTTTCGGCATCTGCCTGGGGCATCAGCTTCTCGCCCTGTCCTACGGGGCAGGAACCTATAAACTGAAATTCGGTCACAGGGGAGGGAACCATCCGGTCCGGGAACTGGGGACAGGGAAACTGGAGATTACCAGTCAGAACCACAGTTATGCCGTGGATGAAGAATCCCTTTACGGGACGGGATTGTCCGTGTCCCATGTCAATATCCTGGATCATACGGTGGAAGGTTTATGCTGTGAGGAGGACAGGGTCTTCTCCGTCCAGTACCATCCCGAAAGTGCGCCGGGACCTCAGGACAGCAGTCATCTGTTCTCCCGGTTTACGGAACTAATGAGAAGAGGTTGAATCATGCCAAAGCGAACAGACATCAGAAAAGTGCTGGTCATCGGCTCAGGACCCATTGTTATCGGACAGGCAGCAGAGTTTGATTATGCCGGAACCCAGGCCTGTCTGGCCCTGAAGGAAGAGGGGTATCAGGTCATCCTGGCCAACTCCAACCCCGCCACCATCATGACGGATCATTCTATTGCGGATAAAGTCTATATGGAACCCCTCTCCCTGGAATATCTGGCCAGGATCTGCCGATATGAAAGACCGGACGCCATCATTCCCGGAATAGGAGGACAGACAGGACTGAATCTGTCCATGCAGCTCTATGAAAAAGGGGTCCTGGATGAGTGTGAGATTGAACTCCTTGGAACCGATGCCGTAAGCATAAAAAAGGCAGAGGACAGGGAGGAATTCAAGGAGCTTTGCCAGGAGCTGGGGGAGCCGGTAGTGCCCTCGGCTATCTGCGAGACCATTGAAGCGGGACTTGAGGCTGCGGAGACGATCGGGTATCCGGTGATCTTAAGACCTGCCTTCACCCTTGGCGGAACGGGAGGTGGTTTTGCCCATGACCCTCTGGAGATGAGGGAGAAGATGAAAACAGGGATTTCCCTTTCTCCGGTCAGCCAGGTCCTGGTTGAAAAAAGCATCAAGGGATATAAGGAGATAGAGTACGAGGTGATCCGCGATGCCAGGGATACGGCCATAACTGTCTGCAACATGGAGAACCTGGATCCGGTGGGGATCCATACGGGGGATTCCATTGTGGTGGCACCCAGCCAGACCCTGACCAACAAAGAATACCATATGCTCCGGGACAGTGCCTTAAGGATCATCCGGGCACTGGGGATCAAAGGGGGATGCAATGTACAGTTTGCCCTGGATCCGGAATCCTTTTCCTACTATGTGATCGAGGTTAACCCCAGAGTGTCCAGGTCATCTGCTCTGGCCTCCAAGGCGACCTGCTATCCCATCGCCAGGGTATCCGCCAAAATAGCAGTGGGAATGGATCTGGACGAGATAAGACTGGCCAATACACCGGCCTGTTTCGAACCCTCTCTGGATTATGTGGTCACCAAGATGCCCCGGTTCCCTTTTGACAAGTTTGACCTGGCATCAAACAGGCTGTCCACCCAGATGAAGGCCACCGGGGAGACCATGAGCATCGGGCGGACCATGGAGGAAAGCCTGCTGAAAGCTATCCGGTCCCTGGAGGATGGGAAAAACCATATTCATCTGGAAAAATTTGATGTGAAAAACCTCTCGGATCAAGACTATCCCGAAAACAGAAAAGAAGCGGTGGACAAGCTTCTTGCCTATATCGAGGAGGGGACAGATGACAGGATCTATGCCATCTCCGAACTCCTCTGGCTGGGGGCGGACCCCCATGCCATCTATATGAGAACAAAGATCGATATGTTTTTCCTGGATAAGATCAGGAAGATCGTCGATTTTGAAATAAAACTGGAAAATACCTGCAAAGGGTATCCGGAAGCCCTTCCGGACAGGGAACTGCTGACGGAAGCCAAGAAGATGGGTTTTTCGGATTCCTATATCGCAGAGCTGACCGGCTGCCGGGAGGAAGACATCTGGCAGCTGAGAGGGACGTACGGAATCCGGCCCGTTTATAAGATGATCGATACCTGCGCCAGTGAATTTGAAAGCTATGTTCCCTATTTTTACTCCACCTATGAGGAGGAGAACGAATCCAGGGTTACGGGAAACAAAAAGATCCTGGTACTGGGCTCAGGCCCGATCCGGATCGGTCAGGGGGTGGAATTCGATTATTCCACTGTGCACGCGGTGAAAACGATCCATGAGATGGGTTATGAGGCCATAGTGATCAACAACAACCCCGAGACGGTCTCAACAGACTATACCATCGCGGACAAACTCTATTTTGAACCGCTCACCGTGGAAGATATCATGAATGTGATTGACCTGGAACAGCCGGAAGGGGTGATCGCCTCTCTGGGCGGCCAGACTGCGGTGAACCTGGCCGGTCCCCTTGCCGAAAGGGGGGTAAAGATCATCGGAACCGGGCCTGAGGCCATAACCATGGCGGAGGACAGAGACGCATTTGAAGAACTCATCTGCAGACTGGACATCCCCCATCCCCGGGGAATAGCCGTCACAAGTATAGAGGAGGGAATAAAAGCAGCGGAGAAAATCGGTTATCCGGTGCTGGTCAGGCCTTCCTTTGTTCTTGGCGGACGGGCAATGGAGATCGTAGCCAATGAGAAAATGCTTGTCCATTACCTGAAAAATGCTGTGGAGGTGGACAAGGACAGACCCGTTCTGGTGGATAAATACATTGTGGGAAAAGAGGTGGAAATCGATGCTGTGTGTGACGGCAGAGCCGTATTCCTGCCGGGGATCATGGAACTGGTGGAACGTACCGGTGTTCATTCGGGGGACAGTGTCAGTGTTTATCCACCCTTCACCCTTTCTTCCGGAGTCAGGCAGACCATATGGAAGTATACCAGAGCCCTGGGAATCGGTCTGGGTATAGAAGGCCTCTTCAATATCCAGTTTATCGTGGATCGGGAGGAGAGGGTATATGTGATCGAAGTCAATCCCAGGGCTTCCAGAAGTGTGCCTTTCCTGTCTAAATCCACCGGGGTATCTCTGGTGGATATTGCAGCCAGGGTCATGCTTGGACAGGACCTTAAAGACCAGGGACTGGCGGATACCGTCATACCCGAAAAAGATTTCTGGTATGTGAAGGCACCGGCCTTTTCCTTTGAAAAACTGAACGGCATGGATGCCTATCTGTCTCCGGAGATGAAATCTACCGGGGAAGCCATAGGCTATGACAAAAGTCTGAAGAGGGCATTCTATAAGGCTTTACAGGCATCGGGGATCAAGATGAAGGAATACGGGACAGTCATCGTCACTCTGGCAGATGAGGATAAGGAGGAGGCGCTGCCTCTGGTGAGGCGGTTTTACCAACTGGGATTCAATATTGAAGCCACGGCGGGAACAGGAAACTTTCTGAAAAAACATAATATCAGGACCCGCATCCGTGGTAAAATAAGTGAGGGGAGCGATGAGATCCTCAGGTCCATCAGGGCAGGCTATGTGAGTTATATCATCAACACCAGGGCAATCCTTTCAGGCGTCCATTACAATGACGGCATAGAGATCAGGAGATGCGCCATCATGAACGGGGTCACCATGTTCACTTCACTGGATACAGTGGGGATCCTGCTGGATGTTCTGGAAGAGATCACACCCAGGATTTCCACCATATGACCTGCATGGAATGTTCCGTAACAGCAGATTAAACTGACCGGATCTGCCATTGGAAGAGCAGGTATTCTGGTCGGGGAAAGAAGGAGACGAAAAATGCACTACACCTTTGATGATGTGATGAAATATATTGAAGAGGAGGACGCCAAATTTATCCGTCTGGCATTTCGTGATGCCTATGGCGTCCAGAAAAACATTTCCGTCATGCCGGGAGAGATGAAGAAGGCCTTTGAGGACGGGATACCCATCAATGCCAGGGAAATCGCGGGATTCAGGGACTGCCCCTATGCCTCTCTCTATCTTAAACCGGATCCGGATACCTTATCCGTCCTTCCATGGAGACCCGACAGCGGGAAAGTCCTGAGAATGTTCTGCGATGTATTTACACCGGAGGGGCAGGAATACGAAGCCGACACCAGGCTTATCCTGAAAAAGGCTGTTCAGGCCGCTGACGACCTGGGAATTGAATTCCGTTTCGGAAATGAAATGGAATTTTATCTTTTCCTCAATGATGAACAGGGAAATCCCACAAAAATCCCATATGATCAGGCGGGTTATCTTGATATCGCCCCCGCGGATAAGTGCGAGAATGTCAGAAGGGAGATCATCCTCACCATAGAACGCATGGGTCTGACCCCGGAAAGATCCCATCATGAAAGGGGGCCGGGACAGAATGAGATTGATTTTCATTACGGTCGTCCTCTTAAAGCCGCCGACCAGATGACCACCTTTAAGATGGCGGTGAGCACGGTGGCAAACCGCTATGGCCTGACCGCTGATTTCTCCCCCATGCCCATTCCGGAGAAGCCGGGAAACGGTTACCACATCAACCTTTATGCCGTGGATGGACAGGGAAATGATGTGATCAGCTATGCAGCGGCAGGGATCATCGATATCATTCGGGACATCACCATCTTTCTGAATGCCACGGATGCCTCCTATTCACGGCTGGGCAGCAGTACGGCTCCGGACCGGGTCGACTGGTCGGGACGTGGGGAGTCTGAACTGATGTATATTGAGACCTATAAGGGAAAAACCAGGGTGGAACTGAGAAGTCCCGACGCAGGCTCTAATCCTTACCTGGTCTATGCTCTGCTGATCTATGCCGGTCTCAACGGAATTGAAAAACAGATCTGCCTGCCCGGGGAGATGGACGGAAGGGGAGTTTCACTCCCGGGATCGAGAAAAGAAGCCGCCAAACTGGCTCTCGAAAGCGAATTTGTCAGGAAATACGTTCCGGAGGGTATCTTAAAAGAGTACGCAAGATTCTGAGGAGGGGTTCTATGCCAAAAGATGATCTTATACAGCACTCTGTCCTCATCATATCCGCCTCGGACCAGTTTGATGGCCTGGTAAAACAATCACTCTCCCCGAGGACGTTCATGTCCGTGGAATTTCGCCGGAGTGCAAGTCAGGCCAGGAGATGCATCCTGGAACGGTTTTATGATCTGGTGATCATCAATGCACCTCTTCCTGATGAAAACGGGGTGGAGATATCCCTGGATGTGGTGGATAATTCCAATGCATCTGTCCTTCTTGTGGTACCAAAGGAATTCTCTGAAGATGCCCTGGAAATGGTGACGGATTACGGGGTTCTTGTCCTGCCCAAACCATTCCACAAGGGAAGACTGGATAAAGCGGTCCGTTTTCTGTCAGCCATGCAGAACAAAATACGCGGATATGAAAAAAGAATCAGATCCATGCAGGAAAAAGCAGAGGATATGCGGATCATCAATAAAGCGAAATTTCTGCTGGTGGAGAAAAAGAAGATGACGGAGGATGAGGCACACCGGTTTATCGGCAAGACAGCCATGGATAACGGAATATCGAGAAAAAGTGCCGCAGGAAGAATACTGGATGACTTATAGAAGGAGAAAGGGGATTGACCGATTGATCAGGCATCCCCTTTTTTATATTTACAGGATCTCGCTGACCACGGCAGCTCCCAGGATCAGGACCGCCCCGATCCAGCCGGAGAGAGTCATGGCTTCCCTGAGGAAAAACGCGGAACAGAAAACCGAGACCACCGGCTCCAGGTAGC
>CACZOS010000218.1 GCA_902782815.1 uncultured Lachnospiraceae bacterium
GTCAGTTCCTGGAATAACTATTTTATTCCTGCTTTGATACTGGACAAGGCAGAAATGAAGACCGTCCCCATCATGATCGCCCAGCTTCGAAGCGCCGATTACTCCAAATTTGACATGGGGAAAGTCTACATGTTCATCCTGCTGTCAATCCTGCCGGTGCTGATCATCTACGTCATTCTGTCCAAGTCGATCATAAAAGGTGTGACTGCGGGCAGTGTCAAGGGATAAGGAGGCCACAGCATGAAAATCTGGAAAGGTTACCGGAAAGGAATCAATCTGGGAGGCTGGTTCTCCCAGTGTGATTATACACAAGAACGCTATGACAACTTCATCCGCGAAGAGGATTTTGCGGTGATCAGGTCCTGGGGTGCAGACCATGTGCGGCTTCCCATCGACTATAATCTGTTGGAAGACTCTTCGGCGGCGCCGATTGAAGAAGGTTACCGACGTCTGGAGAAAGTAATCGGCTGGTGCCGGGCAAATGATCTCAACATGGTCCTGGACCTGCATAAAACCGCCGGTTTTTCCTTTGACCCGGGTGAGAAAGAGGCCGGTTTCTTTGACAATGAAGTCTTTCAGGAGCGTTTTTACCGGCTGTGGGAAAACATCGCCCGCCGCCTGGGTCGACACGCTGACATGCTGGCTTTTGAACTGCTTAACGAAATCACGGAGAAGGAATACTGTGATCGCTGGAACAGGATATCCCATGAGTGTATCCGCAGGATACGGCAGTTTGCTCCGGAAACCGTCATCCTTGTAGGCGGCTATTATCATAACAGCGCTGTAGCTGTCAGAGATATTGCCCCTCCCTATGATGACCGCATCGTTTTCAACTTTCACTGCTATGAGCCCCTGATCTTTACCCATCAAGGTGCCCACTGGATGCCCGGTATGGATCTCTCTTTCCGGATTCCTGTCTCCGCCTCCTTCGGTGAGATGGCAGAAGCCTCCCGGAGGATGTCGGCAGAATCCTGTGCCGGCCTGGATAACTGGCCTGAGGAAACCACACTTTCTGCCTCCTATTTTGAGCAGTTTATGGCTGACGCAGTCAAGGCTGCCGAAAGATATGACGTACCCCTCTATTGCGGGGAATACGGTGTGATCGACCGTGCCGATCCCGAGGATGCCCTGGTCTGGTTCAGCAAAATCCACGCTGCTTTTGAAAAGTACGGCATCGGCCGCGCGGCCTGGTCCTATCGGGAGATGGATTTCGGTCTGTCGGATCCCCGCATGGACGGTGTTAGGAAGGAATTGATAAAAGTTCTGTAAAGATAGATACCCCAATATATTTCGAAACAGTAATAAAGGCTGCCTGTACGGCAGCCTTTTCATTTACCCTTATAGTCTACTGATGATGGTCCGGTAGATCCTCACCAGGAATATGGTGGTCACCGCCACAGCCATTAATTCCGCCAGGGGGTAAGCCCACCAGACATTATTGACATTTCCCGTCTTAGCCAGCAGCCAGGCCGCCGGCAGCAGGACTACCAGCTGTCTCAACAGGGACATGATCATACTGAGTATACCCTTGCCAAAGGCCTGGAATACCGATGAACATACGATACAGTAGCCTGCAAAGATAAAGCTGAGACTGATGGTTTTCAGTGCCGGAACACCGATGGACAGCATATGGTCCGATGCGTTAAAGAGCCCCAGGAGCTGAGCCGGGAAGATATGGAGGACCAGGATTCCCACAGCCATGATGGCCATGGCAGACAGGACACTCAGCTTTATGGTCTGAAAGATTCTATCCCCCCTGCGGGCCCCGTAATTATAGGCTATGATGGGGATCATTCCGCTGTTCAGGCCGAAAACCGGCATCATGATAAAACTCTGCAGCTTGAAATAGGCCCCCAGGACCGCTGCGGCGGTTGAGGTGAAGGTCATCAGGATCCGGTTCATTCCGAATACGGTGATGGAGGTTACCGCCACCATGATGATAGAGGGAATACCCACATAGAGGATGACTCCGATTATCCCGGCTTTGGGACGGAACCCCTTCAGGGAAAGGTTGATCTCTTTATTTTTCGTCACATTAAAATAGACAGCAAGCAGGGTTGCGACCATCTGCCCGATCACTGTGGCGATCGCCGCTCCTTTTATGCCCAGTTTAGGCGCACCGGCCAGGCCGAAGATCAGGATGGGATCCAGGATAATATTGATGATGGCCCCGGTTCCCTGGGTGATCATGGAATAGATGGTGAGACCGGTGGACTGAAGCAGCCTTTCCATGATAATCTGGCCGAA
>CACZOS010000219.1 GCA_902782815.1 uncultured Lachnospiraceae bacterium
GAAAAAATCCCTGCTGTACCTGTTTTACAAGGGGACAGCTGAGACAAAGGAGATTGCGGTCCGGTTCCGTGCTACTATGCCTGCTTTTATGGTGCCGCACCGGTTCAAAAAGCTGGAGAGGATTCCAAAATTGCCGAACGGAAAGACAGACATGTGTTTATTACAGCAACAATATTTTAAACATGAAAAAACATCGAAACAATCTGATTAACAGGAGGGATACAAATGGAAGAATTGATGGAGATCTTAGAAGAAATACGGCCGGATGTGGATTTTGAAACTGAGCAGTTCCTGGTAAAGGACGGTATCCTGGATTCGATCGATATCATTATGATCGTGGGAGAACTCAATGATACCTATGATATCGAGATACAGCCAAAAGATCTGATTCCTGAGAATTTTAATAATGTCAAGGCAATCCTGGCACTTGTGGAAAGACTTCAGGAAGAATAAGGGGCAGGAGAAATGTTTGTCGATGAAAAAAAGCTGATTTCTTTGGCAGAGCAGATCGGAACACCGGCCTATCTGTTTTCGGAAAGACTGTTTATGGAGAGGGCAGCACTGGTAAAGGAGGAGTTTGGGCCTGAAGTGGATATCTGTTTCTCCATTAAAGCCAATCCTTTTCTGCTGTCCATCCTGCCGGACCTGTTTTCCCGTGTGGAGGTTTGCAGTCCCGGAGAACTCAGGATTTGCCAAAGGCTTGGTATTGCTCCGGAAAAGATCATATTTTCAGGAGTAAATAAACAATATAAAGATATTGAAGCGGCCATGGAGTATGGATGCGGGATTTTAACAGCAGAAAGCCCCCGGCATCTGACTGCGATTGAACACTGTGCATGCGAAAGAGGAAAAACCGCAGATGTATTATTGCGTCTCACCGGCGGGAGTCAGTTCGGCATGGATGAAAGTGTGCTGAAAGAGATTATCTCTCACCGTCTTGATTACCCGCATGTGAATATTATAGGAATCCACTATTTCACCGGGACCCAGAAGCGGAAGGCTGAGAAAATTATTTCTGAGATTGACAGCCTTGAGGCTTTTATCTCTTCACTTGGCCGGGAGTATGGATATGAACCGGCGTATATCGAATATGGCACCGGTATGGCTGTGGATTATTTTGATGAAGAGCCGGAAAGGGCGGAAACGGAACGCCTGAAAGCGGTTGCACCACGTATACGGGCATTTGGCGCGGTCAACGGAAGGCATTTGACGGTGGAGATGGGGAGGTTTTTTGCTGCGCCTTGCGGATTCTATATGAGCAGGGTTGTCGATATAAAGCAGAATTGCGGCGTGAATTACGCTATTCTGGACGGGGGACTGCATCAGATGAAATATGACGGGCAGCTTGCAGGGATGCAGATTCCGGGAATAACACATGTGTGCAGAGATGGGAGCAGCTCCCCCGAGGTACTTAGGGCACCTGTTCCGGGGGGAGAGGAAAAGGACTCCCAACCTTATACCCTCTGTGGCAGCCTTTGCACTACTATGGATGTTCTGGCACGCGGCGTATATCTTTCCGGACTGAAGGAAGGAGATATTCTGGTTTTTCATGAGACCGGCGCATACTCTGTCAGTGAAGGGATGGCTGCTTTTCTGAGCAGGGATCTGCCCTCTGTCTGGCTGCTTCGTGCGGATGGACAACTCATAAAAGCACGCGAGAATACCGAGACATATCTCATTAACTGTTTCCGGTAGTTTGTTGTGTGAGGGTATAAACCATGGCATTTACAACATTACATTTCTTTTTGTTTGCGGCTGTCGTGATTGCATTATATTATCTGCTGCCTTTAAAGCAATACCAGTGGCTGGTTCTTCTGGCTGCTGATTATTATTTCTATCTGTGTGCAGGATATAAATATGTGTTCTTTATCCTGTTTACTACCGTGACTGTTTATATGGCGGCGAGGAAGATTGAAAGTGTGCAGCTGCAGTCCAAAGCAGAGCTGAGAGAGAATGCGAAGGAATGGAGCAGAGAGGAGAAGAAGGCTCACAGGACCCGTGTAAAAAGGGAACTGAATATCTGGCTGATACTTGCCCTGACTGCAAATTTCGGTATTCTGATTTTTTTGAAATACTATAATTTCCTTGCAGGAGGGCTGAACCTCTTGTTTAGTCATACTGAGACCGGTGGGCCGCTTCCGGCACTGAGACTGCTTCTGCCGTTGGGTATTTCTTTTTATACCTTTCAGGCCACAGGATATTTGATTGATGTAAAACGAGGGGTAGTTGGCGCAGAAAAGAATTTTCTGAAATTCGCACTGTTTATTTCTTTCTTTCCGCAGATCGTGCAGGGACCGATCAGCAGCTTCGGTCAGCTTGCAGGCCAGCTGACAGCACAGCATAAGCCCGAGTTTGTGCGTTTTAAACTGGGCCTGGAATTGATTCTCTGGGGGATGTTCAAAAAGCTGGTTATCGCAGATCGCGCCTTGACAGCAATTAAGCCTGTGATGAAAAATTACACGGTATACAGCGGAACAGTGATCCTTGCAGCGGCCCTGCTATACGCATTGCAGCTATACGCGGATTTTTCTGCAGGTATTGATATCAGCCGTGGCATCAGTCAGATCCTCGGTATTGATATGGTGCAGAATTTTCGTCGGCCATATTTTGCCGAATCCATCAATGAGTACTGGCGCAGGTGGCATATCACCCTCGGTGCCTGGATGAAGAATTATATCTTTAATCCCATTGCCATTTCCGGGCTATTCCTGGGCTGGAGCAAAAAATTGAGGAAGTCCCGTTTCGGCAGAACGCCGGCCGGCGCGCATATCGCAAAAGTTCTCCCGGCCGCCCTTTCTTCGGTGATCGTGTTCCTGCTGGTCGGCCTTTGGCATGGGGCCAACAGCAAATACATTGCTTTCGGTCTCTGGAATGGCGGGATCATCATGATCTCCATTTTTATGCGACCGGTTTTTGACAGGAGCTGTGAAGTTTTACGTATCCGTGCAGAATCCTTGGGATGGAGAGTTTTCCGGATCTTACGCACCTTTTTACTGGTTCTGATTGGATATTATTTTGATATTGCGCCGAATCTGGCGGGTGCAATGGATATGATAAAGAGAAGTCTGTTGATTCGATTTGATACCGCCGGGATAGATCAGATTTTCCGGATGGGACTGTACAAAAGAGATTTTCTGATTCTTGCGGTAGGAATGATCGTCATGTTCATTGTCAGTGTAAGGGAAGAGAAATACGGAATCGACACACCCGGAGAACTTTTAGAACACAGAAGTTTCCCGGTACGCTTCGGGGTGATCTTACTGACGGCGTTAGCTATTGTGGTCTGGGGGGTCTACGGACCGGGGTATAATCCGGCAGATTTTGTGTATATGCAGTTTTAACAGAAAGATAACAGTCACTGCTATAGAGCAGCAGGTGAGGTAAAAATGAAGAAGGTTTATGGGAAGAGATTGGCGAAGGTTCTTTCTTTGATGCTTGTATTTATCCTGATCGTTGGATTTTTACAGCGTTACTATCTGAATGATGTCGGCAATAACACGACCCGTCTGCGGGGGTTTTATAAGGAGGACAAGAATTCAGTGGATGTAATTCTGCTCGGCGCAAGCGAGGTGTATTCCGATTTCAGTTCCTGCCGGTTTTATAAAAAGACAGGAATTACCAGTTATCCGTATGCTTACGAGTCAAATCCGGTCACTCTCTGGAAATATGAATTAAGGGAGATTCTGAGCAGACAGAAACCGAAGATGCTTATTGTGGAAATGAATGGAGTGGTTTATGGAGAAAAGATGCTGCATAAGGAATCTTCGGTGCGGTATCTGGCGAATAATATGCATTTGCTCCGGGATAAACTGGAATTGATCAGGCTATACGGAAAGGATGATTTCCTTTCTTATTTCTTCCCGATCATTAAGTATCATGTCAATTGGGTGCAGTTGATTCATCTGGAAAACCTGTTAAGCTTGCTGCGGATGGATCTGCGGGGATATTCCCTGCTGAAGGGCTCCTTTTCCCATGTCGTTCCGGTGGATTATAAAGAAACCCAGAGTTTGTCCTATAATCCCTCTGATCAAAGAGAGCTGAATCCATTGGCGGAGAAGTATCTTCGTGAATTTCTAAACGAGTGTAAACATTCAGGGATTGAACATATTCTTTTCGTGAGGTTTCCTCATATGATCAGGTCGAAACGGCAGATCAGAACGCTGAAACGGTATAACCGCGCAGCCGGGATTATTGAGGAATACGGTTATGACTATGTAAACCTGGATGAGCATTGCGAAAAAGCAGGTATAGACAGACCGGGAGACTTCCATAACTCAGATCATCTGATGCTGGAAGGGCAGATCAAGTTTACCGACTATCTGGCAGATTATCTGGTGCGGCAATATTCTTTAAGGCCTACGCATCTGACACGGAAACAGAAAGCAGAGTGGGAGAAATGCGTAAAATATATGGATGCTGCCAACGAATTTTTTAAAGATTATATAGAAACACAGCATGATGGGGCAGATCGTATAATCTTTGAAAAGGAGGACATCCTAAAGATACTTGAAAAGTATTTGTAACATAATAACGAATTCAGGGAAAACTGAATGAAAACCTGTTATTTTGTTTTGCGAATTATTATACTATTATTAGCGACAGGTGCATGTGCTAACACACTTTTATGAAAGGAATACCTCTATGAAGATCCTGATTATTGAAGATGAAAGGGAGTTGGCAGACGGGCTTGCCTTACTGCTTGAACATAACGGATACTCGGCAGAGGTCTGCCGGGATGGTGAAGAGGGGCTTTCGTATCTGTTGACCGGTCTTTACGATGCTGTGATTCTTGATATTATGCTGCCGGGGATAGACGGAATATCTGTCCTTAGGAATGCAAGAGCTCAGGGAAATACCACCCCGATTATCTTACTTACCGCACGGGATCAGCTGGAAGATAAAGTGAATGGTTTGGACTGTGGGGCAGACGATTATATTACCAAGCCTTTTGACGCCGAGGAGCTGATAGCAAGGATCAGAGCAAGGACAAGAACAGAATTCTCCAGGGGAGTTTCAGATTATTTTTATGGTGATATTCAGCTGGACAGGTCCAGACAGGAGCTAAGATGTGGCTCACGAAGAATAAAGATTGCACATAAAGAGTATGAACTCATGGAATATCTTATTATGAACGCAGGCAGAATTATTTCAAAAGATGTACTGATTTCCAGAGTCTGGCCCCCGGATAAAGAACCGGAGTATAACCATCTGGAGGTATACATATCATTCTTAAGAAAGAAATTACGTTTTGTTCATGCGCGGACAGTGATCGTCACGACAAAAAATGTAGGTTATTCTCTGGAATATAATGCCGGAGCATCATGATGACCATGGGATCATCACTGAAATACAGCCGGCCCCATGCTTTCAGATATTTTTATGGGAGGAACAGTATTTTGGTTCAAAAAATGCGGAGACACTTTATTACGGTAACTATGATTCTCATATCCGCAGTGTTTATTCTTCTGCATGGGGTTTATCACATCCATATGGACTACTGGGAAAAGCAGGAGACACTTGACTTATTATACTGGATCTCACAGAGTGACACTTTGATGGATGCGGCAGATCCGAGGATCGGAGGGAAGGACTCAGAATGGAATGCTATTTATACGGCCGCTGTGGACAAAGAGGGAAAAATAATTTCCTTTAAGTCCAGCGACGGAAAAGGCAAGCCGGACGGTGTTGAAGAAATCATTCAGGGTATAATATCATCCGGGGAGAAAAGCAGCAGATGGAGACAGTGGC
>CACZOS010000220.1 GCA_902782815.1 uncultured Lachnospiraceae bacterium
AGCTTGAAATCTGCATCATAGACATAGGAAAGGTCAAATGTTTTCAGCTTTTTATTTCCCTTGTATAATTCCACCTGTCTCTTGTAATACCATTTTGGAGCTTTCACTTCAATCCAGGATTTTATGGTCAGCTTATTGACCGTTGTTGTATCTGCCAGACCAAACTGACTCTTGGTAGGCCGTTTGGGCTTGGTGGTAACATGGCAGGCTAACTCGGGGGATTCTGTAACTTTTCCGATGCAGCCATATTCAACACCGTCTTCTGTGATGATATCCGTATATTCTTGATCTTTGGTTTCATCATCTTTGGTTTCATCAATTTTCTCATATTCGAGGTAAGTAAGACTGACTTTTACCACACCCCAATGGTTTGCCGGCAGGGTCAGAGTTCTTTCGTATGTCTCAGAACCATCCTCCGGGATTGTGATACAGTAGCTGCCGTCTTCTGCCCATTTTGGATCTTTCCATTCTGTAACCATACTCATGGTTTCTAGAGTGTAGTGTTCCATCTTACGATACAGGTCTGGATTATCCTTGTCGATTCCCTGCTGGGATTCCCATTTTACTGTGACCTTCGTCTCCGTGCAGGCAGTCTGCTTGACCCGGGGGGCTTTTTCCTCGGCAGATACCTGGAGGGTTAGGGCAGGGATCCCAATTGCAAGGAAGAGGGCAATGACTGCGATGAGCCCAAAAGTGTACTTAGTTATTCGATTCATGGGGGACCTCCTTATTAGAATTGAAAAATAGGGAGCGTCGCAGCGACGCTCCCGAAATCACTGAGTGATAATGAATTATTGATCTTTAGCCCGATGGAATTCTTTCTCCACATAAAGGATTGTATCAATCAGGTCATCAGCCGACTGGTAACTGTATCTCTGGAACATGATCTGCCAGTCGATCAGGAGAGATAAGGTTTCTGCCTGACGCTTTGCAGCCAGATCTTCGATGACATCGAAATCCGGATAGGGGATGGTGCTGACGGTGCGGAACCAGTTAACCATGGAGGCATATCCAACAGAGTCTACCATGACTTCATCCATAATGCTGCGCCGCAGGCCATTCTGGTTTTTGTAGCGGTCCTTGCAGTGCTCCGTCCAGCAATCCGTAAAGGTAAGGAAATAAGTGTAGTACATGTGCTTGATGGTTGCCAGAAGATATGCTTTGTACTCATTTCTCTCTTCTTCCGAAGGGAATGGTTTAAAGCAGGCGGCACAGTACTGGGAGATCAGATTTCCTGCCATATAGCCGATGTCATAACCGAAAGGCCCCATGAAGGAGAATTCCATGTCGATGACTTTCATCTCATCCTGGGAGACCAGTATATTTGACGTGTGGTAGTCCGCATGGATCAGTGCATCCGTGCGGCTCATATATGACCTTCTGAGTTTATAAAGTTCCGTCATATAACGGCTGTCCCTGGAGAAAAGCTCTGCAAATTCCTGGAAATCCTCGCCCAACGCATTCTCAAAAGGCTCATTAAAACGGTCAAGGAACATGCCGTCCTCCATAATCTTCCGCATCCTGGTGTTCATGAAGCGGCAGATGAGATTACGGTAGCTTTCCCTGTCCAGATAATACTCGGAAGTATAGAACTCATTGACAGCGGCACAACGGCCGGCCATGTAACCGAAACGCTCAAAAGTCACATTTTTGTTAAACTGGAAACGGGCTACTTTGAGTTCAGATACATTTTCCATGACCAGGAGATTGTTGGCAGGATCATAGAAGATGGGATAGGGTGTGTATTCGGGCATGATACTGTAACGGATACACATACAGTCATACTCCAGCTGGATCCTGGACATCTCCATATCCAGAGCAGAAACCCTGGCTTTCCTAAGCCCCTGCTTTAGGACATAGGCCTCTTTTTCCGTGCGGATCCGGTAGATATGGTTGACATAACCATCGCCGTCTTCCTCGGGAGTACCTTCTCCCACACAGCTGATCTCCACGGGAAGGGTATCGTCAAACTCCGGTATATGCTCTTTGATATAAGGTATGATATTTTCCTTGGTTATTGTAATCATTATTGCATCCTCTTAGTGGATTTATATCAGTGCATACTAAACTATTATCAATTTACCTCTTATATGAGGAATTGTAAATGTATCTCTTTGTACTTTAACTGTATTAATTGGGGGTAACCCCTACTGGACTTGTATGGCAAGGCGGCACTGTGCTAAAATAGTTATAATAATATATAATGATATGAATGAAAGGGGTCAGATGATATGAGAAGAAGGAATAGACTCATTACATTTACGGTATGGTCCATTATGATGCTGGGCCTGGTGCTGTCTCTAAGTACGAAACCGGTTAATGCGGCTACCAGGTCGGTCAAACATGGGGGAACTGTCACAATAAACCTGGGAGATACGGTTCATGTCGATTCCAGCGGGATACCCGGCAACGACACAGGTAACTTTGGATATACATACCTGAAATTTAAAGCCAATAAGACCGGATGGTTAAGAGTTACCTCTCCAAGATTTTCCGGTGACCTTAGACTGTTGGATGAGAATAAAACTCCGATTACAAAAAATAATTCCCTGTCACACATGGATGATACAGTTCCTGATTATTTCATTAGTTATCAGGCGAATAATGTTAATTATGGAGTCAAAGCCGGGAAAATATATTATCTGAGGGTGGAAGTTTCAAGTGTGATGATCAACGGTGGTGAAATATACTATATATTACTGGACAAATACGACATCAAGACTTCTTTTAAACCGATTACAGATATCGGAGGCAAGAGAAAATCAAAAGCTAAGAATATTAAAAAAGGCAAAAAGATCACCGGTCTTCTTCCGGTGAATACGATGGGTGTCCGCTGGTATAAGATTAAGCTGAAGAAAAACCAGAAATTAAAGATATATATGTCATATTACGGTACAGGACAGTGCCATTTCCTGGTAAAACCCAAAAAGGGGAAAAGCTACACATACGACATATATGATCACAATGTTTCGACGAACGGTTTGAGCGGTGACAATGGGAAAGTGAAGATCATTAAGACGAAAAATAAACTGAAAAAAGGGACGGTCGTCTATGTGAAGATATGCAATGATAAGAGATCACAGGGCGGTGTATATACCTTGAAATGGAAATGATTAAAAGTTGGAATTATAAAAAAATCATAACTGAATATTTTGGGCCAGAAGTAGAGATCGCATCGGTCCGCTCCGTCTATGGCGGGGATATCAATGATGCCAGAATGCTGGTTCTGGCGGATGGCAGAAAGGTATTTCTCAAACAGAATACGAGAAATAATGCCGGCTTTTTCCGGGCTGAGGAGAAAGGTCTTGAGGCCATTCGTAGGACGGA
>CACZOS010000221.1 GCA_902782815.1 uncultured Lachnospiraceae bacterium
CAAGATCAAGGTTGTCTTCATCGAGGATTACCGGGTGTCCAACGCGGAGATCATCTTTGCTGCCGCTGATGTGAGCGAACAGATTTCCACAGCCTCCAGGGAGGCTTCCGGAACCGGAAATATGAAATTTATGCTCAACGGCGCGCCCACCATCGGAACCATGGACGGTGCCAACGTGGAGATCGTTGAGGAAGTCGGGGAAGAGAATGCTTTCATTTTCGGCCTGTCCGCTGACGAGGTCATGGCATATGAACGCAACCACAATTACTACCCGCGGGATATCTACAATACCAATGAGGATGTCCGCAAGGTTCTCACCCAGCTGGTGAACGGCTATTACAGCCCGGAGAATACGGAACTTTTCCGTCCGCTCTACAATTCCCTGCTGGATCAGGATACCTATTTTATCCTGAAAGATTTCGATTCCTATAAAGAGGCCCATCAGCGTGTGGATGCTGCCTACCGCGATGAGAAAGGCTGGGCCCGTATGGCTATGATCCAGACAGCCAATGCCGGAAAGTTCTCCTCTGACCGGACCATCGAGGAGTATGTGAAGGATATCTGGAAACTGGGTAAAGTCAGGGTATAATTGAATAACCTATGACAAAAGGGACGGAGATTTCCGTGGAAAGATTCTCTTTTGTCGTGTCAAAAAGATGCTGTCATTTCTGACAGCATCTTTTTTTGATTAATTGCGGATAAAAAACAAAAGGTGATTCTGAATTCGGTGATTTTGTACAAATTCTCAACAATAAATCTGTTATTATTCACAGAAATATTATTTTTTTTATAAAACACCCTATACTAAATTGCTTTTTCCAACAAAAAAGTATAGAATATATTTTGGAATAAAATCGATATTTGCTTTGGGGGAATAATAAATGAATACCATTGACGAGATTATTGATTCATTGAAAAAAGGACAGGGAAAGCGGGTTTCCGACCTGGTGAAGATCGCCGTGGAGGAGGAGATCCCCGCCAATGTGATCCTTGAAGACGGTTTTCTCAAAGGAATGGAGGAGGTTGCGGACAAATTCCGGCAGGAGGAGGTCGGTGTCCCGGAGATCCTCAGCATTACCCGGGCCATGGACCGGGGGGTGAGTGCCCTGCACCGCTACACCGGGGGAAGAGCCGTCAGAGATGTGGGAACGGCGATCATCGGTACAGTGAGGGGAGACATGCATGACATAGGGAAAAATCTGGTGAAGATGATGCTCATGGGCAAGAACATCCAGGTGATCGATCTGGGCGTCGACGTCCCTCCCCGCCGCTTTGTGGAGGAGACCATAGCCAGCAAATCCTCCCTGGTCATATTAAGCGGGATCCTCTCCAAATCTTCCGAGGATATGAAGGCTGTCATCGACGAGTTTGAAGAGAAGGGGATCCGGAACCAGGTCTACATCATGGTGGGAGGATATTATCTGGATGAGAACACAGCCAGGAATATCGGCGCGGACTGCTATACCGATGACGCTTCCACCTGCGCGGAGAAAGCTTACGCATACCTGAACAGAAAGACAAGAAAAAAAAGGGCAAAGAACAATTACGGTAACATGTAAGCATTCAGATTAACTTAGGGAAGGTTACAAAAAGGATGAACAACATAAACCTGAAAGATGTTATCGATACAAAGGAGCTGCAGACTTTGCTGGAAAAGTGGGCAAAGGCCACGGATTTTGCCTTTGTGGGAGTTGATGTGGACGGAACGCCGGTCACCAAGGAAATCAATTTCACTCCTTACTGCCGCAGGATGAGAGAGAGACCGGAATCCCGGGAAAAATGCTATTACTGCGACGCCTGCGGCGGAAGAAAGGCCAGGAAGATCGGAAAAGCATATGTTTATATCTGTCATGCCGGTCTGGTGGATTTCGCCATCCCCATCATTCTCCAGGGACAGTATATCGGCGCCATACTCTCCGGACAGGTGGCCTGCAGGGATACAGGCAATCTGAAGCCCATTACCAGGATAACCGCCTTCGATGACCGGGAGGAAGCGGAGACCATGGAGAAGCTTTATTCCCAGGTCCGCGTGATGTCAGTGGATAAGATCGAGGCGGTGGCCCAGATTATCTGTGACTCGTATAACCATTATATTGAACAGCAGTACACCAGCAGGATGGATGCGGAACTCAGGGAGAAGACCCTGAAACTGGTCAAGGAAGAAAAGCTCCGGATCGAGATGGAGAAGTCATTAAGGGACATTGAGCTCAAGGCTCTCCATTATCAGATCAATCCACATTTCATGTTCAATGTACTGAATACCATAGGCAGGCTGGCTTTTTTTGAGAATGCCAAGATGACGGAGGATGTGGTCTATGCCTTCTCGGACATGATGAGGTATATCCTGCGAAAGAGTACGGATCCCTTAAGTCCGCTGAAGGATGAGCTGGCTCATGTGCTCAATTATCTGAAGATCCAGAAAATCCGTCTAGGAAGCAGGCTGCAGTACACCATCGACATTGACGAGGAGTTCCACAAGGTTAAACTGCCTTTTCTGACCCTGGTCACCATCGTGGAGAATTCCATCAAGCATGTCATCGAGAAGAATGCCAACGGGGGTTCCATCACCATCCGCTGTTATCAGGACGGCGGTGACCTGATCACGGAGATATCCGATGACGGGGAAGGTATGTCTGCCGTGCAGATCAACAAGGTCCTCCGGGGGGATGCTTACAAAGACCAGAATGGGAGCGCGGTGGGACTCTATAATGTGAACGCCAGGCTCATGAATTATTTCGGGACGGATTATGCCCTGCAGATACAGAGCGAGAACAGGGCCCCGCTGGGCACCACGGTGATTGTGAAGGCCCCGATCAGCTATGAGATAAACTCCGGAAGGGAGGCAGGAATAAATGTATAAAGTACTTGTGATAGAAGATGAGGAACTGGAGCGGACCTCCATAAAGATCTTTCTGGAGGAGAACATTCCCGAGATTGAAATTATCGGTGAGGCAAAAAGTGGTTATGAAGCCTTGGAGATAATTGACAAAAATGACATTAATCTATTGCTGGTCGACATAAATATACCGGGCATTGACGGGATCGAAGTGATAAAATATGCTCGAAAGAAACTGCCGGATGCGGTGGTCATCATCATGACCGCCTACGATGACTTCAATATCGCCCACCGGGCCATCAAGCTGAAGGTGGATGATTTCCTCCTGAAGCCTGTCCGAAAGGAGACACTCCTGGAGTCGGTGAAATCCTTTGCCGACCGGGTGGGGGATACCACGGTCACCGACAAGGGCAACAAGCTTCTTTCCCACTTTGAGATGGAGCTGAAGAAGTGCTCCTACAAGGCTTCCGTCGATGTGCTCAGAGAGTACATTGACCAGCTTTACAAGAACCATCATGACGTCAATGTAATCTCCAAGCGGCTCCAGGACCTGGCCAAGATGATCGTCCGGATCGGCGAGGAGATCGGGATCGGGGACACCAGCGAGCTGGTGGTGCAGATGGAGAAGCTGAAGATCAAATACCTTCTCTACAACAACAAGCACGATGCCTACAATGAGATCGTCAAGATGGTGGACATTCTCTTTGACAAGATGAACATCAAGGGCAAGATCTCCGACAACGGGATGGAGTCCGTGGTGGATTACATCGAGAGGAACCTCAAGCGGGGGATCAGTCTGGAGGATGTCGCGAACCACGTCAACATCAGCACATATTACCTCAGTAAGATTTTCAAAAAGGAAATGGGTGTGAACTTTATCACCTACGTCACGGACCGCAAGATGGACCTTGCAAAGGAGATGCTGGTGAACACGGACATTCCTGTTTTGAATATAGCCCTGGATCTGGCTTACAACGAAGCGAATTACTTCAGTAAGGCCTTCAAGAAAAAGACGGGCCTTACCCCGTCAGAGTACAGGGAGAAATATAAGATCAGAAAGGAGGAGGGAAATGAAACGTTTTAAGCTGTCCACCGAAGTACTCTTCAGTGAAGATGCTCTGGATGCCCTGAAGCTTTTTGAAGGGGGAGACGTGGTCCTGATCACGGATAAGTTTATGGTGGACTCCGGTATGGCTGATATCATTTTGAAAAAACTCAGCAAATGCAATTCTGTCGCTGTGTTTGATGAAGTGGTACCAGACCCGCCGATGGATCTGATCGAGCGAGGAATCCGTTTTCTCGCGGAGCGGAACTGCGATACGGTGGTGGCTCTCGGCGGCGGATCTTCCATTGATGCGGCGAAGGCTATTGTATTTTTCAAAAAGCAATACGACCAGGCCGACAATCCGGAAAACGCGAAAAGAATCAAGCTAGTTGCATTACCCACAACGAGTGGAACGGGATCGGAAGTGACCCAGTTTGCGGTTGTCACCGATACCGAGACGGGAAAGAAGATACCTCTTATCGATGAGAGTCTGATGCCCGATCTTGCGATCCTCGACCCGGAACTTGTAAAATCGGCACCCCCGTCCATCACGGCAGACACAGGTATGGATGTCATCACACATGCCATCGAGGCCTATGTTTCCGAGACGGCCAGCGACTGTTCAGACTGTCTTGCCGAGAAGGCCTGTGAGCTTGCCTTTGAATATCTTCCCAAGGCTTACCGCAACGGGTATGATATCAAGGCCAGGGATAAGATGCACAGGGCATCCACCCTTGCCGGCATGGCATTCAGCCTGGTAAACCTGGGCGTGAACCATGGAATCGCCCACGCTCTGGGCGCCATCTTCCACATCCCTCACGGCAGGGCCAACGCCCTGGTACTCCCTCATGTCATCGAGTTCAATGCCGATGTGACCAGGGAGGCTAACAAGCACAGCAACGACTCCGCCAGGAAATACCAGAAACTTGCCCGGATCGTAGGCCTGCCTTCCGCCACACCCAAGGTGGGCGTGGCAAACCTTGTGGAGGAGATCAACCGTCTTCTCAAATACATGGACCGGCCGACCTGCATAACCGAGTGCGGCATCAGTCTTGAGGAGTTTGAGAAGAACAGGGAGGAGATCGTAAAGAGGGC
>CACZOS010000222.1 GCA_902782815.1 uncultured Lachnospiraceae bacterium
CAATGAGATTTCCACAGTCTTCCACTATATCCCTCTTCACAGCGCTCCGGCAGGCAAAAAGTACGGACGTTTCCATGGTGAGGATGTCTATACCACCCGGGAGAGCGAGCGTCTGACCCGCCTTCCCCTCTATTATGGACTCAGTGCGGAAAAAGTGCTTTTTGTATGCGATAAGATCAAAGAATTCTATGGCTTCTGAGGATAACAGCTTTGCATCTTAATTAATATGACGCAAAAGACCAGGCTGCTGCACCTGTGCGGCAGCCTCTATTCACGAAAAAAAGACTGACATTCATGGAGGATTTGTTTTGTTATACTCTGTTATTATCCCCTGCTATAAATCTTCACAGACGATCCGGAAGATGGTCGAGATGACCAGCGAAGAGCTTGACCGTCTGGGGAGACACGAGTACGAGTTCATCCTGGTGGATGATCACTCCCCTGACCAGGGAGCGACTCTGGCTGCCATCAGGGCATTGGCAGACGACTATCCCTTTGTCAAGGCAGTTTCCCTTGCCAAGAACAGCGGCCAGCATAATGCCATCATGGCCGGCCTGAATCAGGCAGCAGGGGATTACTGCATCGGTATGGATGACGATATGCAGACTCACCCTTCACAACTGGTCTATCTGCTGGATGAAATAGACAAAGGTTATGACATCGTCTATGGGTATTATCCCAACAAGAAACATTCTTCCTTCCGGAATTTCGGAAGTTTTATGAACTATGCCACCGTGCGTATCCTCATCGGTAAACCCAAGGATATGAAAACATCCAGTTACTGGATTATCCGCCGTTTTGTACGGGACTACGTCATTCAGTATCAGAGCCCTTACACCCATCTTCAGGGACTCTTTTTAAGAACCACCAGAAATATAAGCTGTATCCCCATTGAACACCATGAAAGGGAAGTGGGACAATCGGGCTATACCTTTAAGAAGCTGGTTCAGCTTTGGTCCAACATCATGGGATATTCCGTCATCCCTCTGCGCATGGCCACCTACTGCGGATATTTCTTTTCCCTGCTTAGTCTTCTGGGAGCTCTTGGAATAATCATCCGTAAATTTATGGTACCCACCATGCAGCTTGGCTGGCCTTCCCTGATGGTCGCCATCTGCTTCTTCACCGGCATCAACCTCCTCTTTCTGGGTCTGATCGGTGAATATCTGGGCAGGATGTTCCTGGGAATGAATCATCAGCCTCAGTTCGTCATCCGGGAGATTTACCAGCAGGGTAAGGAGCAGAAGTCTGACAAAGTTCAGAATCCTGTCATCGCAGAAGACGAAACTGCTGAGGAGGAACAACAATAAAGTTAAGAAGACAGACAAAAACAGAGTTTGGTAAGGAGACGGAATTTAAGATGAAAAAGATAATGATATTGGGTGCCGGCATCTACCAGGTACCTCTGATCAAAACAGCAAAAAGAATGGGACTTTATACCATAGCTGTGAGTATACCCGGAAATTATCCGGGATTTGCCCTGGCAGACAAGTCCTACTATGAAAACACCGTGGATGAAGAAAAGATGCTGGAGATTGCCAGGGCCGAGCAGATTGACGGGATCGTCACCACAGGGACCGATGTCTGTGTCCAGTCCATCGGAAATGTCTGCGACGCCTTAAACTTATGCGGAATCAGCCGGGAAGCTGCCGTCATCGCCAACAATAAGATGCTGATGAAAACAAAATACGAAGAATTCGGCGTCCGTACCGCCCGTTTCAGACAGGTTTCCTTCCAGGATCCTGATATTAAAAAAACCATCGAGGGTCTGGAATTCCCACTGATCTTCAAATCCGTGGATTCTTCGGGAAGCCGCGGGATCATCCGGGTGGATTCCTATGATGCCTTCGATTCCGCCATGGCCTATGTTAAAGAAAGCACCAGAAAGGATTACTTCCTGATCGAGGAATTTATCGAAGGGGAAGAGTTCGGTGCACAGGCCTTCGTCCACAAAGGAGAGGTGGTATTTATCCTTCCCCATGGCGATTATGTTTTCCATGGTGATACGGGAGTTCCCATCGGCCATTTCGCCCCTTACCAGCTTTCCGAAGAGGTGATCGAAGACGCCAGACGTCAGCTCAGGGGAGCAGTGAAAGCAATGGGACTTGACAATTGTGCCATCAATGCGGACTTCATCCTGAAGGACGGGAAGACCTATGTTCTGGAGCTGGGGGGAAGATGCGGGGCAACCTGTCTGGCTGAACTGGTATCCATCTACTACGGTTTCGACTATTATGAAAAAATCATAAAAGTCGCCCTGGGAGAGGATCCGGGGTTTGACCTTGTCAGCCATGCCGTACCTAATGCCAGCCATCTTCTTATGAGCGGCAAGGATGGGATCATTGTCTCCCAGAAGGACAATAATCCTCCTGATCAGAATATTTATGAAGTCCAGTTTGATTACCGACCCGGCGATGAAGTTCATGAATTCCGTGTCGGTCCCCACCGGATCGGTCATATCATCACCCGGGGAGAAACCCTGGAGGAAGCCCAGGATCTTCTCTTTAAAGCCATGGACAAGATCGAGATCGCGGTGGAGTAGCTTAAAAAGATAAGGACGGGCATGTACATTGAAGTGTACTTGCCCGTCCGTTTTTTCTGCAATTATTCTCAATTATTTCTGACCGTTGTCTTTACTCTTCCGCTTCCTTCTTTCCCTTTCTGCCCCGGATCATCTTGTAAACAGCCAGGAATTGTTTCCTGAGAGCGATGAAAGCACAGATACCCACCAGGGCAAGGATGCCCCAGCGAAGGAACCAGGGGAGACGGTAAAGGCTGATGGATGCCACATTGACAGCCCCATAGGCCAGAGCGATCAGAACCGTCTTATGAAGAGGAACAATAACCTGACCCGTGATCCTATATTCCAGGATACCCTGGACGATCAGCAGGACAATATAGCTCGCGGCTGTGGTATAAGCAGCAGCCATATATCCGAATTTGATTATACAGACATAGTTCAGAATGACATTCAGGATCATGCTTCCTATGGTTCCCGCTGCCACATACTGGGTCTTTTTATAATAGTTTTCCACGGCGGAATAACTGTAGCTGAAGAACCGGAAAAGGGTTCCCGACAGCATGGGGGCCAGCAGATAGATAGCCGCATGATATTTCTTTCCCCCCAGGATCAGGATCTCCTCCGGAGCAAGAACAACCAGAGCCCAGGAGATCAGCCCGAAGATGTGCATGACGGTGGTCCAGGGTTTGACCACATCCTTTGTCTCATTCCTGGATATTTTTTCATAGAGCCAGGGAATCCAGGCATTCCAGACAGAATCCTCCAGAATCCAGATGATAAAGGAAATGGTAGTGGCCATGGCAAAAATGCCTGTGGGGCCGGAACCGACCAGTTTCTGGATCATGATCTTGTCCGACTGGTTCATGATCTGGATGGACAGGGCTTCAGGAATCAGGGGAAGACTGTACAGAAGTGCATATTTCCAGTATTTCAGACTAACAATTTTTTTCCCCTGAACATAGATGACCACGGCAATGATTGCCCCGCCGATGATCTGGGGAACATAATAGCCGATGACCCTGCGATGAACCAGGGTATCCAGAAGTCCCAGCTTCCTGCCCCGGTAGATCAGCCAAAGAGACAGGGCTGTGCCGGGGACAATGGTAAGCATGGTGGCCATGGTGCTGAACTTATACCGCAGCATCTGTTTGTCTCTTCTCTGGAGAAAGAGCATGCTGGTGTAGGTAAACACATAGAGGAAACACATGTAAAACATGAGATCGTCCATGGAGGTGAAGTCCTGGAAGGGACCTTTAAAGACCAGCGCAAGACCGAAGAAGCCGGCGATGGCCAGATAGGAAAGAGTATGTATACTGGAAGTGTACTCGTTAAATCTGTCCCTGAAATCAATCTTTGCCACATCCACACTTCGCCAGAGGCAGAGGGACATGAGGGTGTAGGCAATGATCAGCCAGGATTCATATACACGGATATCCCCAAGCTGAGCCGTGGACAGCATCCGGCTGTAAAAGGGGGTGACCACAAAAGTCAGTCCTCTTACACAGAACTGGGCTAAGATATAGAAGAATCCCGATGTGAAGGCCATCTTATTGAGAGATGCTCCTTTGGCGGAGCTGTTCTTCTTTGCCTGTTCCACGATGGAATCCGGTATCTTGTCTATTTCACCTCGCATACGATCATCCTCAGTTTTCCGTTTTTATCCGGGGGAATGGAGTCCATCCACTCATACTCTATCTCAAAGGGGTATTTGAACTTTGCGTTAAGCTTCTCTGTGAGCATGTCCTCCACTTCCTTCCGGCTTAAAGTGGAAATCTCCTTATTCTGCACACACTGAATATGGATCTTGTCATAGGATTTCTGAATAAACCGGATCTGGAAGATATCCTCACAGTGAGCGATGATGGGGGCAATCTCAAAAAATGTGGTAACTTCTCCGGTCTTATATCGGAAGAAATCATTCATCCTTCCCTGTACACCGGTGATAAACCGGACACCGTCCCTGACCTCACAGGTACCCCGGTCTCCGATGGCATAGTTGATCAGGGGAAGATCTGTTTTATACAGAGGAGTGACCACAATATTTCCTTCTGTTGCCGGCCGGTTGTTTTCATCATATATATTTACCACGAAGGAATCATTGTGCACCACATATTCTTTGCTGTCAAAAAGGCGGACCATGGCGGCGCCTGTCTCGGCGGTACCGTAGGAATCGATGATACCCGGACCCAGGATCTCCCGGAAAAGTTTCCTGGCCGTATCGTCAATCTTCTCTCCTGTGGGACAGTAGAATTTCGGCTTTCTGAGTTTGACTTTATTTTGTTTACAATACAGGCAGATCCTCATGAATTCACTCTTGTTCATGTAGAGAAAATCCGGACGATAGGCATTGATCTGCTTTACGATCTCCGGTTCTGGATCATACTGGGCTACAAAACCACGCCTGAGAAAAACGAAACGCTGCAAAAATGTATCATGTCCGCCGGAGATACTGTGGGCGCTTTTACGGCTCATGGTTTTGCCGATAAAAGGGTTATAGCCGGCAACCATCATCACCCGGAACCAGTTGGCCATATTGTAGGCCTTCTCCCTGGGGGAAACCAGAAGCATCAGGGGCACACCTGAGGAACCGCTGGTGGTATCATGATACCAGTACTTGTATTTAGGCTTCTCAGCCTCCTCCTTCATCCAGGCCCTGAGTTCATCTTTGGTAAGCAGGGGAAGTTTTGAAAGATCATCCCCCGTCCTGATCTGAGATGGTTTTACCCCGGCTTCATCAAATCTCTTACGGTAAAAGGGGATCTTGTAAGCCTTTTTTACCAGTTTCCGTACTCTTCTGTCCTGAATCTTCATTACCCGGGAAAAATCCTCGGGTATCTTGGTCTTCATCCTGAACAGATCAAGAAACAGCAAGGCATTTACCATTTTTCTCTGCATTTTCTCAAACATGGCCGTATCCTTTCTGAATGGTTCTGAATCGCTACAAATCACATAAGATTGTATAAAAATCAGACCGGTTTGTCAATGAGAAGGCAGGCATCTTCGGACACATTCCGCAGTCTGCCGGAGGTCAGCCTCATCAGGGTGCCCCTGGGTCTCCAGAAATCTGGCATATTTTTCATCAGAGAGAAAATGTCTGTCTTCTTTAGGGAGGAGTCTTCTTCCCTGAACTCTTTTCAAGTTTACGGCACCCTGGCAGATACATACTCCCAGACAGGCATTCTCCTTCTCGATGATTGCCCGGACATTTTCCCGTACCCGGTCTCCGTAAGGACCGGAAGCATTACCGCCGATAGTACCCATAGCCAGGATCCTTTTTCCCCTCATCCGGGAAAGCGTCCTGAGGCTGAAGTCATCCATACCGGACCGGCGGCACCAGAAGGCCAGCAGAATAATTTCTGCCTCTTTGTCCGATTCCCCTCCGGGCAGGGCTGAATCATACAGTTCCGATTCATGGCCGTCAGCCTCCAGCTCCTTTTTGATATATTCTGCCAGTTTTTTTGTATTGCCGGTTATACTGGAATAATAAATTGGGATATACATCAGTATTCCTTTTCTATATTGATCAGATATTTCGCCCTTAGGGGAGAAAAACTTCTTGCATCGGGTAAAACAGAAAGAAGAAACCATCTCTGGTTTCTTCTTTCTGTTTAATGAATTGAATGTACCCCGGTCTCTCTCTATCCTTTAATCTCGAACCCGGCGATCCTTGCCAGCTCACGGATAGAATTTCTGGATACTTTCTTCCCTTTATATTCAACAAGGTCGTCGCATGACCCGGTAAAAACATCACTTGGATTGTACTTTTTAATAATGATTTTATCGCCCTCTGTAAAGATTTCAAGGGGTTCCCTCTCTCCGATCTCAAAGCTCTTGCGAAGTTCCATCGGCAGAGTGATCCGCCCAAGGGAATCCAGCTTTCTCACTATCCCAGTACTTTGCATTTTCTATCATTCCTCCTAAATTCATCGAAAATATATGTCTGATAATAGTATATCATATCGAAAATAAGAGTCAATGAAATCGAAGGGAAAAGACTGGCATTTTCAGGAAAAAACCCAGTCTTTTTCTGTATAATTTATAATATTTTGCACCAAAAAATTATCCGTCTACTGACCAGACAGACTATCTGAGTTTCAGCAGATACTGTCCGTAATTGGTCATTTTTAAGGATTCTCCGATCTCATGGACACGGTCAATATCGATGAATCCTTGTCTCCAGGCGATCTCTTCCAGACAGCCGACATAAGATCCGGACCGCTGCAGGGCTTTGATAGTCTCCGCCGCATCCAGCACACTGTCAGCAGATCCAGCATCCATCCAGGTAAGCCCCCTTTCAAAAGGATAGACATGGAGCTGACCTCTCCGGAGATACTCCAGGTTGACATCCGTGATCTCCAGCTCTCCCCTCTTGGAAGGTTTCAGGCTGCGGGCGATGTTTACCACCTGGTTATCATAGAAATAGAGTCCGGGGATGATATAATTGGATCTGGGATTTGCAGGTTTTTCTTCGATAGATACCGCATTTCCCTCATCATCAAACTCTACCACACCAAAGGGTCTGGGATCATCCACATAATAGCCGAAAACCGCTGCCCCGGCAGGCTGCTCCTTTACTTTCAGAAGCACCTCGTCCATATTGTGGCTGTGGAAAATATTGTCTCCCAGGACCAGACATACACTCTCATCCTCTATAAAGTCATGACCGATCACCAGAGCATCCGCGATACCCCTGGCCACTTTCTGGACAGCATATTCAATCTTGATACCCAGATGACTTCCGTCCCCCAGAAGTTCCCCGAAGGGTCTTTCCTCACCCGGAGGGATGATCACCAGGATTTCCCGGATACCGGCCTGGATCAGAGTGGAAATAGGATAGTAGATCATGGGTTTGTCGTAAACCGGCAGGAGGGGTTTACAAACCGGTTTGGTCATAGGGTACAGGCGGGTACCTCTCCCGGCTGCAAGAACAATTCCTTTCATTTTCGTCTCCTTCCTATATCTTAAGCCTATAGTCAAGTCTGTGTTTTAGACTGGTTACCGATCATTTTTCAGGAAGTCTGCCCCATTTCTGATCCTTCTCAGAGAGGATAAGGGGAGTCCCGTCAGTCAAATGATATCCCTCTGCCCGGGGACTGCCGGGATACTGTCCCATAATTTCCGGCCATTCTATGCCGATCCCGGGATCATTCCAGGCGATTCCTCCTTCGTCCCCCGGGTGATAGAAGTCGGAACATTTATAGCAGAACTCCGCTTCATCCGACAAGACCAGAAAACCATGGGCGAACCCTTCACTGATGTAAAACTGCCTGTTATTCTGTTCAGAGAGGAGGCATCCGTACCATTTCCCGTAAGTTTCACTCTCTTTCCGCAGATCCACCGCCACATCAAAGACTGATCCTTTGATCACCCGTACAAGCTTGGCCTGGGGATGTCTTATCTGGAAGTGAAGTCCCCGCAGAACGCCTTTGACACTCATGGACTGATTGTCCTGGACAAAGCTCATCCGAATTCCTGCCTCTTCCATATCTCTTTGATTATAGGTCTCCATAAAATATCCCCGACCATCCCTGTGGACGGTGGGTTCGATGATATAGAGCCCCTCGATCGGGCATGTCTGTACTTTGATCTGTCCCATAGATCCTTCACTCCTTTATCCTGTCAATTATTCTCACCCAGCCGGACAAGATAGCGTTTCAAGGCATCCTTCCAGTCCGGAAGGGGGGCAAAGCCCTCAGCTGTAATCTTCTTCCTGTTCATTCGGCTGTTCTCAGGCCTCTTTGCCTTGGCGGCATAGTCCGCGGAAGATACGGGAACCACCTCCATATCAAGACCGGCCTGACGAAAGATCTCACAGGCAAAATCATACCAGCTGATATAATCTCCTTCGTTAGTTACATGGTAGATTCCGTAACGGTCAGTCAGAATCATATCCACCAGGAGTCTGGCCAGATCTTCCGTGTAGGTGGGTGTTCCGAACTGGTCATTAACAACAGTGATCCTTCTCGTTTTCTCATAAAGAGACAACATGGTTTTTACGAAATTTTTACCGTTTATCCCGAACACCCAGGCTATGCGCACGATAAAATACCGGTCCAGCAAGGACCTTACCGCTTCCTCCCCCTGATACTTGGTCAGACCATAGACATTCAAAGGTTTGGCAACCGGATCATCAGGTTCCCAGGGTCTTTGACCCTGGCCGTCAAAGACATAATCGGTGGAAATATACATCATGGGACATCCGATCTTACGGCAGGCCCGGGCTACATTTTCCGTTCCTTCGGCATTGACCTTCCTGCATGCTTCCTCCGCGTCCTCCGCAGCATCCACCGCAGTCCATGCCGCACAGTGGATCACCGCATCCGGATCATAGCCGGTGATCACCCGGTCCGTCATCTCCCTGTCCGTGATATCCATCTGCGGAAGATCCAGACCGATCACTTCCAGATTCCGTCGCCTAAGCTCCGCCGATACATCATATCCCAGCTGTCCGTCAACACCTGTTACTAATACTTTCATCATTTGAACCCTTTATTCTTCTGCGCCACGCAGACGGTCTCCGTACATCTTCTCAAAATAATCCTGATATTCACCGGAAATGATCCGCTCCCACCATTCCCTGTTGTCAAGATACCAGGAGATGGTTTTCTGTATGCCGTCTTTAAACATGGTCTACTGAAGCCAGCCCAGCTCACGGTGGATCTTCTCCGGGTCAATGGCATAACGCATATCATGACCCTTCCGGTCCTCCACATGGGTAATCAGAGATTCCGGCTTGCCCAGGGCATGGCAGATCAGCTTTACAATATCGATGTTTTTCATCTCATTGTGGCCTCCCACATTGTAGACCTCTCCTGCTTTTCCCTGACGAATGATCAGGTCGATGGCCTTGCAGTGATCCTCCACATAGAGCCAGTCCCTGACATTCAGACCCTCGCCGTAGACCGGCAGGGGTTTATCTGCCAGGGCATTGGCGATCATCAGAGGGATCAGCTTCTCCGGGAACTGATAGGGTCCGTAATTATTGGAGCAGCGGGATATGCTGGTGGGAAGCCCGAAGGTACGGTGATAGGCATTGACCAGCAGGTCTGCTCCTGCTTTGGAGGAACTGTAGGGGCTGCTTGTCTTCAGGGGAGTATCCTCCGTGAAGAAAAGATCCGGCCGGTCCAGAGGAAGGTCACCGTAGACCTCATCAGTGGATACCTGATGGTATCTCTTTACCCCGTACTTCCGGCTGGCATCCATCAGAACCTGGGTCCCTATGATATTGGTCTGAAGAAAGATCCCGGGGTCTTCGATGGACCGGTCCACATGGCTTTCGGCGGCAAAATTAACCACTATATCAGGCTTCTCTTCCTCAAACAGTCTGAAGACGGCCTCCCTGTCACAAATATCCATCCTCTCAAAACGGAAATCGGGACAGTCCATGGCTTCTTTCAGGGTCTCCATGTTCCCGGCATAGGTCAGTTTGTCAATGCAGACGATCCGGTCTTCCGGATGGTCTTTAAGTTCCAGATATACAAAATTAGCTCCGATAAAACCGGCTCCGCCGGTAACAATAATTGTCATATTCTTCCTCTTTCCTGCAGATCACGGGCCGGCGGGATATCAGTCCAGATATTTCCCATCCAGCACATCTTTGAGATACTGGCCGTACTGATTATTTTTCATGGCCTCATAGGTATTGGCAAGCTCCTCCCTGCCGATCCAGCCGTTCATGTAACCCAGCTCCTCCAGACAGGCAATCTTACGGTGAGAATGCTGCTCGAAAGTCTTGACGAAATTGGTAGCGTCGACCAGACTTTCATGGGTTCCGGTATCCAGCCAGGTAAAGCCCCTGCCCAGAAGTTCCACATGAAGTTCATCACTCTCCAGATAAATGCGGTTAAGATCTGTGATCTCCAGTTCACCGCGGGCAGAAGGAGCCAGGTTTTTGGCATAATTCACCACCCGGTTATCATAGAAATAAAGACCGGTCACACAGTAGTTGCTCTTTGGTCTGGCAGGCTTCTCCTCAATGGAAATCGCCTTGCCGTCCTTAAACTCCACTATGCCGAAACGTTCCGGATCATCCACATAGTATCCGAAAACAGTGGCTCCGTGTTCTTCCTCGGCCCGGGCCACGGCAGCCCGCAGTCTCTTTTTCAGACCATGACCGTTGAAAATGTTATCCCCCAGGACCATAGCTACCGAATCCTCTCCGATGAAGTCCTCCCCGATGATAAATGCCTGGGCCAGTCCATCGGGACTGGGCTGAACGGCATAGCTTAAGTTCATCCCAAACTGATGTCCGTCCCCCAGAAGAGCCTCGAACCTTGGGGTATCATCAGGAGTCGAGATCAGCAGAACATCGCGGATCCCGGCCATCATCATCACGCTCATGGGATAATAGATCATGGGCTTATCATAAACGGGTAACAATTGTTTGCTGGTGACTTTTGTAAGCGGATAGAGTCTGGTCCCCGATCCGCCCGCAAGAATAATCCCTTTCATCTTTCTGTCTCCTTCCCATCGTGTCGGTCTTCCCGGCCGGGTAGAAACCGGTACCGGATCCAGGTGGAAAAACCTGGGCAAATTATATCATGCCTATCTTCTTTTCACAAGTTCGGTAAGCATCTGATCACGAATGTAAGACACGATCCGTTCCGTACACTGACCATCCAGAGCCGATAGGAAATCCTGACTGAAACGTTCCTTTTTTCGGATGATCTCCCTTTCGGATTCCTCGTCCGTCTCCCCGTTTAATATCTTTCCCGCCCGATATCTCATCCCGGCGAAATCCGTCTCCACATAGCCGGGCGCAAATCGGTCATAATCACAGTAGAAATCCCGGCTTCTGCCGTAATCCTCTTTGTCAAAGGCATAGAAAAGCATGGGAACATCCAGGATAGCAGCCTCGAAAACGGAGGAACTGTAGTCAGTGATCAGCAGGTCGGTGATCAGCATCAGGTCGTTGATCAGTTCTTTTCCGGACAGGTCCAGAACCCGGTCCTGAAGATATTCTGCCACCCTGACGGGCTGACGGACAAAGGGATGGTGTTTAATGATACAACAGGTATCCTCCGGCAAGCCTTCCATGAAAAGATTCACGTCAAAAGCTTCCTCCGGATAATAGGCATCCTTGTTTCCGTCTCCGCGGAAAGTGGGGGCAAAGAGGATGACCCTGCGGCCGGCCAGCCGGGGATAACGCTGAAGAAGCTCGGATCTCCTGGCATCCTTGTAAGCAGGATCAAAAAGCACATCCGTCCTGGGAACTCCAAGCGCTTTAACCTTCCCTGAGGTGATGGCAAAAGCTTCCGCATAAAATCCCCGGACCGCCTCGCTGCTGACCGTTACCAGATCATAATTGCGGTGATTTAAAGAACTCTGGAGGGCGGTACCCGGCTGGCCCAGACGACTGAAGCCGAAAGTCTTGAAGGCACCGCAGGCATGCCAGAGCTGTACCACACTGGTCTGAGGCCGGATATTCAGGCTATGGAGCTGGGGGTAGAAGTCCTCCAGAACGATCACCTGGGCTCTGGCACATAATCTTGCACATTCCCGCAGTTCTTTTCTGGAAAGCCGGTCCACGGTTTTGGGAACCAGAAAACGGGATACGGAAATCCCCTTCTCCTGTCTGCATCTCTCCATAACCTTCAGGAGGTTTCCCCCCTCCTCCGGCGGACGTTCGGAGAGGAAAAGAATGTTCTTCTGTTTCACCTCAAGCTGGCGGACGAAATGATCATACTTAGAGGAAAAGTAATCCGTATTTCGCTGCCTGGGACTGTAGTCATAGCCGCTGAAATCATGAAGAAAGTTGTTGGCTTCTTTAAAAGAAGCTTTCTTATCGCTGTTTTTCCGGTAATTTTTCAGGATCAGAACAGGGAGGGCAAGGG
The DNA here is from genome assembly GCA_902782815.1 of uncultured Lachnospiraceae bacterium. Lineage (GTDB taxonomy): Bacteria > Bacillota > Clostridia > Lachnospirales > Lachnospiraceae > Anaerobutyricum. The sequence continues at coordinate 12,355 of CACZOS010000222.1, forward strand.
TTCCCAGAGCAAACCGGACCGGACTTTTCCGGTTTTTTCTCTCATTCCTGTTAAAGAGATCTTTCTGGATGGGAAAAGGCTGGTCACGAAGAATGGTCTCTTCCATCCCCAGCCAGACTGAAAAGATCACATTAACTTTATGCCGGGGAGAATTGACAAAGACATAGGGGAGCTCCACCAAAGCGTCCGCCCTGATCTCCTGTCCCGTTTCCCCTTCCACGATCTGAACCTCCATGGGGAAACGACGTTCCAGGCTCCTTTGCGTAAAAATCGCCTGAACTCTGACCTTCTCCCCTTCATAATCCTGGGGAAGCCTGGCACGGAAACCCAGTTTCAGCATTTTATCCTCTATATGTACTGTTGTTCTATAGTTGAATTTTCTCATGGATCGTCCTCTCCTATCTAAAATAATTATAAATTATTTTCGCTAAAACACAAGAAATTATTACCAAGATATTGCATCAAAATCCCCTTTACCCGACTTTCCCGACGGGTTGATGTGTGGTAAGATAAAAGCAGACATTTTCCGGGCACATGATGCGGCTTCGGCGGGAAATCACAGAATAAGGACGATCATATGGAAGACAGATTTACTTTCAGGGAATTCCATTCCATTGTTGCTGCTTTGCGGGGTGAGGGCGGCTGCCCCTGGGACAAGGCGCAGACCCATGATACATTAAAAGAAACAGTCATTGAAGAAGCCTATGAAGTGAACCAGGCAGTGAATGACCTTCATGCCACCGGGGACCCTTCCAATCTCAGGGAAGAACTGGGGGATCTTCTGCTTCAGATCATGCTCCACAGCCGGATTGCCGAAGAAGCAGGGGAATTTACTCTGGAGGATGTCATCGACGGTATTTCCCGCAAGATGATCCGCCGTCATCCCCATGTATTCGGAAACAAGAGCTATGCAAACATGGAGGAACAAAA
>CACZOS010000223.1 GCA_902782815.1 uncultured Lachnospiraceae bacterium
AAAAGGAGAAGGATACCAATACAAACACATGCAATTCATCCCGCCACCTTAGAGGATGGGGGAATTCTTGCTATTATATGTTAAAATTGCAGGAAAAGCCATGAAACACGGCGGTAATTACATATGAGGAAAGTAGATATCAACAAGCAGAACAAAAGATCCTCTCTGCTCAGGAGTGCGTACGACCTCTTTACGGACCGCGGGTTCGCAAAAACGACCATCGCAGACATCGTGCAGAGGTCCGGCCTGGCAAAGGGGACCTTCTACCTGTATTTTAAAGACAAATATGATCTTCGGGATGAGCTCGTCATCCGCAAGTCCGCACAGCTTCTCCTGGATGCCTATAACGAGGTAAAGGCAGGACCGGAAGTGCCGGAGACTCTGGAGGAATATCTTACGGCAATGATCGATCACATCCTCCTGGCGCTTTCCGGCAACCGGATGCTCCTGAAATTCATCAGCAAGAATCTCTCCTGGGGCTTCTTCCAGCGGGCAGTGCGCAGTGAGAGCAGGTCAGAATATGCAGACCTTTCTGAATTCTACCAGCTCTACCTGGCAAGGCTCGGATCCACACCGGACATGGACTGTCCAGATCCCGAGCTGCTGCTCTTCCTGATCATCGAGCTGGTCAATTCGACCTGCTACAGCTGTATTCTCTATGAGACCCCGGTCAGTCTGGAGGAATATCTCCCTCATCTCCATCTGGCGATCCACCAGATCCTGCTGGGATACACGAAGCCTTCCAGCTGCCATCCGGATTAAAATAATCGGAGAGTTCCAGTTCTTTTCCGTCGAGTGCCGCAAAGATGAGCCTGTCATGCCCGTCATAGACCAGCTTCAGGGAAAAGAACGGGGCTCCTTCATGAAGGAGTTTGAAAAAGATCTTGTCTCCGGCCCAGATGTTCAGGCCCATGATACGGTCGATATCGATCCACTCCAGTTCTCCTTCGTCACAGGGTACCGGATCTCCTTCAAATCCATCCGCATCAAACAAATGCATATATTCTGTGACCCCGTTTCCCGAAATGAAGGTCACGATCCCGCGGAATTTCCAGGAGGTCAGCGTATAGCCGGTCTCTTCTTTTACTTCCCTCAGCAGACATTCCTCCGGGCTCTCATCCGGCTCAAAATGTCCTCCGATACCGATCCATTTATCCTTATTTACATCATTCTTCTTCACTGTCCGGTGAAGCATCAGGTATTTTCCGTCTTTCCGCATGTGGCAGAGCGTGCTCAGTGCTGCCATTTCAAATCCCCCTCCCTGATCAGCCCTGACCTGTCAGGTAATCGTATGTGTATGTTCTTCCCTCTGCTTCCGGGGCCAGATGGGAAAGAAAATCTACCGTCCCATCCCCGTCTTCTCCTGAATTCCTTATGTGAACAGATTCTCCCAGAAACGACACATAACCATCCGCCGCGTAGTAAGTGTAGGTCCAGTCCGGAACAAAAGAACGCATCTCTTCAGAGGTGCGGCCGTACATATAGTGCCGGATCCGCTCCCAGAACACTTCATCCTGCATGGCCTGCTGAAGGATCCAGGCTCCCTCCGCAGTCTCATCGAACTCAGGATCCCGGTCATCCCAGGTCGGGTCTGTCTCATACCATTCCCCGTCCAGGCAGACCAGATTCCAGGAATGGGGAAGCAGTCCCTCACTCTCATTCCCGGCATACCCTCCGACCCGGAGGGCTTCGATCCCTGCCTGCTGGAGAAGATATTCGTAGGCAAAGGAATATCCGTCACAGACTGCCCGGTTCGCCTGCCCCCGGCTGTTGGCCACCAGTGCGCCGTAGGCAGAATACCCGTAATCATAGCCCTGATCATCTGTATAGGCTGCTGCAAGCTCATCATCGTAGCTGACAAGGCTGATCAGGCGGTCGTGGATCTCAAGGGCGATATAGGGATCGCTCTGGTCCATATCGATCCCCGAGAGGAAGGTGTCCGCTGCCTCGTTAAAGGCTGTCATCTCCTCCTCATACTGTTCATAAACCGCACTCAGCCCGATTACCACGATATACCGGCCTTCTTCTGTCCTGCTTCCATCGAAATAATATTTAAAATTCCCGCCGTTCTGGCGGAACCAGAACAGCTCCGGATGATCATAGATCATTGCTTCATAGGCAATTGTCAGCTCCCGGAGAAAGGCTTCCGAAGAGGGATCCTCCAGGACCTCAGCCCTTTTCCGGAATTCCGTTGAGACCGGATCCCTGGTCACGGCAAGAAGGGCGTCGTAAAGCAGTCTCTGCTCATCGGTAATATGGTTATAGTAATAAAAAGCCTCCGCATGGTTTACAA
>CACZOS010000224.1 GCA_902782815.1 uncultured Lachnospiraceae bacterium
ACTAAGTTTTTTCATTTCTTTTTTCATTTTCAGCACCTCCTGAATGAGCTAACGATTATTTTTGTTTGTTTATATGTTAATTATACATGGTTAATAGTCACAGTAGTGTCACATTTCCGGTATTCTTCTTGATAATGATATATATTTTTTTAGGAGCATTATTCCCCAAAATTTAGTACAATATAGACCCATCTTTGACAGTTTGAATCCCCAAAAACCCGTATAAGCACTCACTCTCCGGGTTTTCAGGCAAAAGAAAAAGCACCACTCCGATGATCTCTCATCAAACTGGTGCATTACTACTCCCTCAGGGGCTCGAACCCCGAAAAGTAGTCAAAATATCGCATAAACAGGAGGTTTTAGACACTGTCCTCAAAGAAGTAAGCATATAAGTAAGCATTAAACACAGCTTAGGTATATGATTATATGATCCTCTATAATTGCCTTTACAGGGCCACATTCTCATATAAGCTTTCTTGAATTACAAGACTAGGTTTTTTCTTTCCTGTTTCAATCAAAGAAATATAGGAAGCTGATAGATTAGTATCCCATGATAACTGTTCTTGTGAGATACCAATCAAAATCCTGGCTTCCTTTACTCGTGTACCGATTAGTTTGTAATCAATGTCATTCATACAAAATACCTCCGTTATATACACAGATCTTTGTTGTCGGATTCCTCGATCCGGCTTGTCAGTATATATCGGTCAGGTAATGATTAAAAAAGAAGACCCACAACGTATCATAGTCATGGGTCTTCTGATAAGATTATTAGAGCCTCTCTCTTTACATTGCCAGTGTTCTACATCCCTAACACGCGTCAGAGCCTTTATCCATGCGGTTTTTGGCTACGGCATATCCTTGATGTCTTCCAGAAGGTACGGCGTCATCTGGTAAACGTAATAATTAAGCCAGTTGGTATAGAGGGTGTTGGCGTGGCATCTCCAGGACTTCACCGGCCCCTGGTCAGGATCATCATTCTTATAGTATCCCTTGGGGAAGGGGATCACATCCAGTTTTTTGGCAATATCCCGCCGGTATTCCCCGTCCAGGGACAGAACGTCATATTCCGGATGTCCTGTCACGAAGATCTGACGGCCTCCCTTGGCGGTGATGATAAAGGGGCCGGCCACTTCGGAATCCGCCTGAATGGTCAGTGCGGGATTCTTCTCCACATCTTCCCTCACAATGCCGGTATAGCGGGAATGGGGAGCCTTGAAGATATCATCAAAGCCCCTCACCAGAGGAGTCTTTCTATGAACAGTGAAATGATCAAAAATGCCGGTCAGTTTTTCCGGAAGGTCGAATTTTCTTACACCATAATGATAATGAAGGCCTGCCTGGGCAGCCCAGCAGATGTGGAAGGTGGAAGTGACATGTTTGCGGGACCATTCCATGATCTGCACCAGTTCCTCCCAGTAGTCCACCTCTTCGAAGTCCATCTTCTCCACAGGCGCGCCGGTGATGATCATTCCGTCAAAATACTGGTCTTTGATCTCCTCCCATACCTGGTAGAAGGTTGCCAGATGGTCTTCCGATTCATTCTTGTAGGCATATTCATGGGTAGCAGCCTTTAAAAAGATCACATCCACCTGCAGGGGAGTGTTGGCAAGGCTCCTCAGAAGCTGAAGTTCTGTCTCCTGTTTCGTGGGCATCAGATTCAGGATGATGATTTCCAGAGGCCGGATATCCTGTCTCAGAGAACGTTCATAATCCATGACGAAGATGTTCTCATCTTCCAATATTTTCTTTACCGGTAAATTACCGTCAATACGAATCGGCATAATCTTTGCTCTCCTTCAATCGTCGTTCTTCATCTCCATACAGTGTCGTCAATGCTCAATTATATCACATGGGCTGAAAAAAATCATAGTTAAATATTGCCCAAATAAGTCGACAATCCCACACTTGGCCTCCCGCACTCAACTCAGATCATGGCCAGGAAATCCTCCTCGCTTAGGATACTTATTCCCAGCTCCTTGGCTTTCTTGTTCTTGGATGAGGAAGACATTTTGTCATTATTGATCAGATAGTCTGTCTTCGTGGTCACGGACCCGGTCACTTTTCCTCCCAGACTTTCAATCTTTTCTTTCAGTTCTTTACGGTTCTTAAACTGATACACATTTCCGGTGATCACGAAGGTCTTCCCTTCCAGAGACCTGGTATCGGCCGCCGCAGCTTCCGTCTTCTCGAAAGAAATATACCGAAGAAGTCCGTCGATCACTTTTTCGTTGTGTTCATTGGAGAAATAATCCTTCACGCTTCTGGCGATCACTTCCCCGATGCCTTCGATCTCCACCATATCCTCCACCGATGCCTCCCTCAGGGCGTCCAGGGAGTTCCCGAAATGTCCGCAGAGCAGCTTGGCATTGGCTTCCCCGATGTTGGGAATGCCCAGGCTGTTGACAAAACGGAAGAGCTGGGTTTTCCCTGAATTCCGGATAGATTTGATCAGGTTCTGATAGGATTTGACTCCGAACCCCTCCATTCCGATAATCTCTTCCTCATACCGGTCCAGACGGTAGATATCGTAAAGTTCTTCTATGAAACCTCTGTCCGCCATCTTGGTGAGAGTAGCCTCGGACAGTCCCTCGATATTCATGGCATCCCTCCCCACGAAATGGGTCAGGAGCTTGATCTTCTTGGCGCTGCAGAAGGGGTTGGGACAATAGAGGGTCCTGGCGTCATTTTCCATGCGGATCTCCGTCTCGCAGCCGCAGGCGGGGCAATGGGAGGGAATAGGATACCCTCCGCTTCTGGTAAGGTTTTCCGAAATCTGGGGAATGATCATATTTGCTTTATATACCTTGATCCTGTCCCCCTGTCCCAAAGCCAGGTTTTCCAAGATGCTTAAGTTATGGAGACTCGCCCTGGTCACGGTGGTCCCCTCCAGCTCCACCGGTTCAAAGATAGCCACGGGGTTGATCAGGCCGGTCCGGGAGGGACTCCACTCGATTTCTTTCAGGATAGTTTCCGCCTCCTCGTCCGCCCACTTGAAGGCGATGGCATTGCGTGGGAACTTGGCGGTCCTTCCCAGGCTGTTTCCGTAGGCGATGTCGTCGTAGATCAGCACCAGTCCGTCACTGGGAAAATCATTTTCCCTTACCTTCTCCGAAAATGACCTGATCTCCTCCAGGATATTCTCTCCGGTCACCATGACATAGGGAACGATGGTAAAACCCATCCCTTCAAGCCAGAGCATATTTTCCTCCACCGAATTCCTGTCTTCCCTGCCCTGGGCGCTGACAAGACCGAAGGCATAGAAATACACATTTCTTTTTGCCGTGATCTCATTATTGAGCTGGCGGACTGAACCGCTGCAGAGATTCCTGGGGTTTTTATAGCGGGATTCCACATCCTCGATGGATGCGTTGATCTTCTCAAAATCCGAGTAATGGATGATAGCCTCCCCCCGGAGGACCACCTCTCCCTCCCAGGGAATACGGGAAGGCAGATTTTTAAATACCCGGGCATTGCCGGTGATGACTTCCCCGGTGGTCCCGTTTCCCCGGGTAACCGCCCTGGACAGCATACCGTCACGGTAAGTGAGGACAACGGTAAGGCCGTCCATCTTCCAGGACAGCATCCCTTTATGGTCACCC
>CACZOS010000225.1 GCA_902782815.1 uncultured Lachnospiraceae bacterium
CCTTTAACGCTTTTCTCCCGTATTCTTTAAGCTGCTCAGGTACAGTGGCATTGACATAGTAAGTCATCTCAAGACCTTTATTTACCATATCCGCAACTGAGGGGGGAAACCAGCATGAAGACTCAAAAAGAGGCTGACTGTTGGAATCACAGATGGCGTCATAGGAATAGATATTGCCGAATACAAATTCCTCCATCACGTAAGGTACTGCCGGCTTATGATCGAAGAAATCTTTCAGTTCCTTGTCACTTTCCAGTTTCCATGTATCTTCCGCACCGACACCGATGTCGGGTTTAACGATCACCGGATAGCCGCCGATCTCTTCCAGGAAGGCCTTTGCGGCATCGATATCGGTGATCTTATGGTTACGTGCCGTTGGGATTCCCGCTTCGCGGTAAACCGGCTTCATGGATGATTTACTTTTCCAGAGAGCAAGCTCCCCGGGTTGAACACCTGTGGTGATGTTGAAATCCTTTCTCAGCCTTGCGTCCTGTTCCAGCCAGTATTCATTGTTGGACTCCAGCCAGTCAATCCTGCCATACTTAAAAGTGAAAAAAGCTACTGCCCGGTACATACTGTCATAGTTTTCCATACTGTCCACTTTATAGTATTCGGTCAGTGAAGCCTTCAGCTCATTCGCAAGGTAATCATAGGGACAGTCACCGATTCCCAGAACATTGACTCCATTCCTTTTGAGGCAGTCGCAGAAGTGCCAGTAAGTGTGTGGAAAATTCGGTGATATAAAAATAAAATTCATAGGGAGCTCCTTTCTTTCCCGACAAAATCAAATGATTATGTATATATCATAATCCTACCATGGACTGAGTGAGAAACACAAATGATTTTTACGAATCTGATAAATATCTTTCAATTCTATGACACTTCTATGACAGATGTTTTGATAGGATGGTTACAGAAAGCAAAAACACTCTGCACAGTTTAAACAAATAAGACAAAGGAGGAAGGGCATGAAGTCCATCTGACCACCTGCGATGTGTCTTCCAGAAGAGATGTCCATGAACTCTGTCTGCTGGCGGCAAGCCCGGGAACCATCAAAACGGTGATCCATGCAGCAGGTCTCTCTCCGGCTATGGCAGATCCGGAGCAGATCATCCGGGTCAATGCCATCGGAACGAAAAATGTGAACATGGAGTTCTTTAAATATATGGATCAGGGAGGAGTCATTGTTGACGTGGCATCCAGTTCCGCCTACCAGGCTCCCGGAATTCTGGTGAAGCACCAGATCTATGAAATGGCTGAATATGACGAGGATAACTTCTTCAAGCATATGATCCGGGAATCAAAGCTGGCACCGGACGAGTATAACAGATCCGGCATGGCCTATGTAATGAGTAAGAATTTTACCGTATGGTATGCACAGAAATGTGCCCATGAATATGCAGCCAAAGGCATCCGTGTGGTCTCTGTAAGCCCCGGTCTCATCGAGACGGACATGGGATCCAGGGAAGTGGAAATGGCAGATTTCGCGAAGAAGATGATCGGGGATACCTGCGAGAAGAGAATGGGAAGACCGGAGGAACTGGGATTCGCCATCGCCACCATCGCGGATGAACGGAACGGCTACCTTTGCGGTATTGATATCCTGATTGACGGCGGTGCGTCTACAGGAAAGAAATTTAAATAGAAAATCCGATAACTATCTGTATATTATGGAGGGACAGCTTGATGCTGTCCTTTTTTTGATATGATGCTTCTTTTAACACGGGATTTATAGTAGAATAATGGGGAATACAATAATAACAGTAAAAAAGTTACGAGAGGAGATCAAATCATGTCTGCCGGTTATCGTCCCCGCTATCATGTTTCCGTACCCTTCGGCTGGGCAAATGATCCGAACGGTACGATCTACTATAATGGGAAAGCACATTTATTCTATCAGAACTATCCCCATAAGCCTGAATGGGGACCGATGCACTGGGGCCATGTGGTGACGGAGGATTTTGTTCACTGGGAACAACGTCCCACTGCTCTTTATCCTGATCAGCCTTATGAGCTTGTATGCGGCTGCTGTTCCGGTTCCGCGGTGGAAAAGGATGGTCAGCTTTATCTCATGTATACAGCCGCACAGCCTATGATGCAGCGTCAGTGCCTGGCGGTCTCGGATGACGGAGACCATTTCCGGAAAGACCCGGGGAATCCCATATTGACAGCAGAGATGCTTTCGGCGGAGATATATGAGGAAGATTTTCGTGATCCCCGCATTTTCAAACAGGGAGATACCTATTACATGATCGCAGGCATCAGGTATCTTGAGGACGGGATCCGTATTGAGCCGGCCCCCACAGACCAGCGGGAGAAAACCAATCCCCTGCAGCCATCTCCGGAGCATAAAAAGGAAGGTTGGGGAAATCTTGGTCTGCTGAAAAGTGACGATCTGTATAACTGGTCTTATGTGGGGCATCTCTTATATACCCAGCCGGAGCTTAACCAGGATTTCTATCGTCTGGACGGAGTCTACGAATGCCCGGACTATTTTGTGGCAGATTCCGGCGAGGAAGTATTGCTGACCAGTCCGCAAAACCTGCCTTCATCGGGCAGTCTCTATCAGAATATCCACTCTGTCCTGTATATGACCGGACACCTGGATTTTGAGACAGGACGCTTCAGCGTTGATCATGTCGGTGAAGTTGACAGCGGTTTTGATTTCTATGCCGCACAGACTCTGCGCATGCCCGATGGAAGAGTGATCATGATCGCCTGGAAGGAAATGTGGGACAGATCATTCCCTTCCCGTGAAGAAGAGTGGGCGGGAACCTATACCCTTCCACGGGAGCTGACAGTGGAAGATGGGCAGCTGATCCAGAAACCAGTCCGGGAAATCTGTGCCTGTCGGGCAAACCCGGTACAGAAACCTGAAGTTACAGTAGATGATGATGAGATCAGCATTCCCGGTATCGAGGGAAATGTGATTGAACTGAAATTCACTTTAAGGCCCGGCAATGCAAGACGGGCAGGGGTCAAGCTTTTCTGCAGTGAGGATCAGGAAACACTTTTGTATTATGATCGGCAGGAAGGGATGATCGTATTTGACAGACGAAGATCCGGTGTACCCATTACAGGCCGGGAGGAGGACGTGGACCGCCGCGTCTGCGAGATCGGTGTCAGGGAGAGTATTGATTTTGACCTGTTCCTGGATGTCAGTTCCCTGGAAGCCTTCATCGACGGAGGACGGCATACCATGACGGGAAATGTCTATCCGGATCCCCTGCGGGCAAAGGAAATACGTTTTTTTGCCGAGGGAGGAAGCGCTTCCTTTGACAGTCCGGAAAAGTATGACATCATCTAAGAACAGGAGGAGATACGATGCAATTCATGATTAAAGCATATGACGGACAGGGTATGCTGGATAAACGGATGGAAGTTCGTCCACGTCACCTGGAAGGAATGAAAAAGCTGGGCCGGCAGATCATCTGCGCCGGCGGTCTGCTGGATGATGAGGGAAGGATGAAAGGATCTGCATTGGTCATGGAGTTCCCGGATCGTGCCGCTCTGGATGAGTATCTGAACAATGAGCCTTATGTGATGGAAGGTGTCTGGCAGAAGATTGAAGTAGAGACCATGAACGTGGTGCTTCTGGATGGAGAAAAGTATGGAAAGGTCTGAAATCCATGAAGGCATGAGAGAACTGCTGGCCATCCGTGTTGCATGTCAGGAACCCTGTTCTGTACAGGGACAGAGATACCGGATAGCTATGATTCCCTTCACCGGAGAAGCTTACGGAGACTATTTCCGTGGACAGATAATCGGTACCGGCACGGATACCCAGAAGTTCCAGGAAGGTCAGCCGGACAGGCTTTCAGCCCGCTATATGCTGGAAGGTAAAGATTATACCGGAGCAGATTGCCGGATTTTCATTGAGAACAGTCTTTACGATGAGGAGGGCTGGCACCCCATGATCGTAACAGACAGTAAGGCATTGGCTGACTGGGAAGAAAAGGACCTGATCGCAACGGTAGACGGCATAGAAGGCGGTGTGATGGTCCGGATTTTTGAGAGACAATAAAACAGGAGAAATGATGCGACAGAAAACCATAGACAGGATCCGTAGATTCACGGAGGATCGTGACTGGGACCAGTTCCATTCCCCCGCTAATATCGCCAAATCCATCGTGATCGAAGCCGCGGAATTACTGGAATGCTTCCAGTGGTCCGAAGATGAATATGATCTGCAGCATGTGAAGGAGGAGCTGGCGGATGTTCTGGTCTATTGCCAGAATATGCTGGATAAACTGGGATTGGATGCAGACGAGATTGTTAACATGAAAATGTCCCGGAATGAAGCCAAGTATCCGGTTGAAAAAGCAAAAGGAAAAGCGGACAAATACGACCAGCTCGGGAAATCATGATCATCAGCAAACAGAAAACATCAATTTGTCAAAACCGGCAGGAGGATTAAGGATGATCGATAAAAACAGCATATACAGAAGAAGACGGTCTATCCGGAGTTATGATACGGACAGACAGATAGACAAGGAAGATCTGGCCCTGATCCTGGATGCAGGGACTTATGCTCCCAGCGGGGGGAACAGCCAGACCACACACAGACTGGTGATCACGGACAGGCAGAACCTTGACAAACTGGAAGAACTGGTTCAGCAGGAATTTGCCGGGATGGAGATAGAAGAAAATACCTATAAGAGCCTGAAAAACAGTATTCTCCGGTCTAAACAGGGAAACTATGTCTATGATTACCGGGCTCCGGTGCTGGTCATTACCGCTAACAGGAAGGGGTATGGGAACGCCATCGCGGATTCGGCCATGATGATCCAGAATATGATGCTCCGGGCCACTGAACTGGGAATCGGGTCCTGCTATATCAATCAGCTTCACTGGCTTGATGAGAACCCGGTCATCAGAGACTATCTTCTCTCTTTGGGATTAAAAGAAAATGAGACAGTGACAGGCGGTGTTGTTTTCGGCTATGCCAAAGTATGGCCGGAAACAGAGCTTAAGAGAGAGGGTAACCCGGTAACCTTCATCTGATTTACCGGATCATCCCCCGCTTATGTCCAGGCCCGCCTTATGGGCCTGGTCGTGCTGATATCTCCGGGGAATATTATATGTTTTCCCGTCCTTGATCAGTCTGGCGCCGGTCTGGTGATAGGAGAAAGCGGCACCATATTCGGAACACTGCCTTTGAAGGTCCACCACCCATTCATAAAGACAGGGACGTGCATCCGGACCGGACTCGCCCCCGGCTGAAACCAGCCGGATCTGACCCGGGTAATTCCGGAAATAAGGACGCAGATCCACAGCAGTCAGCATCGGTTCCACCATGACGGATTTGTGCCTGATCGGAAGATTCAGATAGATGGGGAGCCTCAGATCAGCTGCCCATTGATTCTCACAGGTCACGGCAATTCGCACATGGTCCCAGCCATCATTCCAGTCGGAGGGAAGGTGGTCAGAGATCCGTTCCGGTCGTTTGGTGATCATAAAAAAGGTGCAGTCCGACCGATCTCTCATCATATCCCAGGCTGCCGGCCGCCACCGGTCGGCGTCCGCATGGAAAAAATCAGAGGAAAAGCAGGTGTGGAAGTGGGATCCCGATGGAATCTTATATCTTCCCGTATATGCACCTGTCCGGAGTCTGCTTACGGGCAGGCTGAAGCTTTTTGTTTTGTTCACCACTGACGGATCCTTTCCTACGGATTCGTCCCTCCGGTACATATAGCAGTGCATGCAGCCGGGGCTTACTTTTGTGCATCCGTGCCAGGCATTCCAGGTTGCCGTAACAGGACTGCGGGGATCCGGGCTGACCGGATCCGGGGGAAACAGATTAAGTTGTTGGTATTTTGTACGTACATCGTCCCACTTCATGCTTCTTCACTCTTATGTTTCTGCAGGTGTCGGGTCAGCCGGAGACTTTCCCGGACCTTTGCATGACAGATAAAATCGAACGTTTGTTTGTTCTATTTTAACATACAGAATATCATTTTTCAATGGGAAAAGGAGTAACTATATAGATGAAACAGGAAGATAAGCTGCTGCAGTGGGCACTGGATCTGCAGGGTATTGCCCAGACAGGTCTTTATTACGGATCCGGAAAATTTGATCTGGACCGTTATGAGCAGATCCGTAAGATCGCAGCGGAGATGATAAGCTACAGAACGGAGATCCCCGAGGAGAAAGTGAAGGAGATATTCTGTTCTGATGTGGGCTATCTGACACCGAAGCTGGATACCAGAGCGGCCATATTTAAGGACGATAAGATCCTTCTGGTAAAAGAGAGCAGCGGGGCCTGGTCCATGCCGGGGGGCTGGGTGGAACCCGATAAGTCCATCATGGAAAACACAGTGAAAGAAGCCTGGGAAGAGGCCGGACTTACGGTCACGGCGGACCGGCTGATCGCATTGTATGATCTTGATAAGAATAATCTGAAACTGCATCCTTTCAAGGTCATAAAAGCATTTGTACTTTGCACGGTTGTGGGAGGACATTTTCAGAGAAACCTGGAGACTGTTGACAGCAGATATTTCGGGCTTGATGAACTTCCGGAACTTACAGAAGATAAGAACACCAGAGACCAGATTGCCCTGTGTTTCGCGGCACAAGCCGCCGAACACTGGGAAACGGTTTTTGACTGAGAAACAGTTTTCACGGCAAGAGGAGAATGGGGATAAAATGAGAATCAGAAAATCAACGGAGCAGGACTTTGAGCGTATGATGGAGATTTATACCTATGCCCGGGAACAGATGGCCAGAACGGGTAATCCCAATCAGTGGGGACCGACTAACTGGCCGCCGGAAGACCTGATCCATCATGACATCGAGTCAGGAAACAGCTATGTCTGTGAAAACGATTCGGGCCGGGTAGTCGGTACATTTTTCTTTATCTGCGGCAAGGATATCGAACCTACCTACCTTGATATAACAGACGGTGCATGGATGGATGAAAGTCCCTATGGCGTCGTGCATCGGATTGCTGCAGACGGATCGGAAAAAGGCATCGGGGCTTTCTGTATTAACTGGGCTTTCGACCGCTGCGGCCACATACGCATCGATACCCACGGGGATAATCGTGTGATGCAGCACCTGTTGACAAAGCTGGGATTTGTCCATTGCGGGACGATCTACGTCGAAGAGGATGATTATCCCAGACTGGCTTTTGAGAAAACAACCGGATTGAAATAAAATAACGCACTCTCTATTCCCGGAGAGTGCGTTATACTATGATCTCATATCATTGATTCCCTCGTTCTGTGGTACATTGTGACCGCCGCGATCACGGAGCCGGCTGCGAAAATCGCGAGCGTGTAAGGTCTGCCTGCGGCCTCCGCAAAAGAGATCCCTCTTAAACTGCCGGCAATGAAAGCGGCTGCCGGAAATCCTGCCCAGGTGAAAATGAAAGAAAATATTGCTGCGATTATCGGGTTGGTTCTGATTTTGTCCATCATTTCTTTTTCCTCCTTTGTGTTTTGTTTCCGGCGGGTTGTTTTTCCCTTTGTCGCTTTTATCATAGCAGATGGCCTGTCACATAAGCGTCACACGATTTAA
>CACZOS010000226.1 GCA_902782815.1 uncultured Lachnospiraceae bacterium
AATGAATCCCTTTAACACCCGGGCAAAAAATGCTCTGTCAAATCCGTTTCTTTCTCTTTCCATAGAATCGTCGCTCCCTTCATACAATTCTTTGTACAATTCCATTTCATACTCAAGTTCTTCCGGAATCCAACCTCCGTAATAGTATCCGGCTTTGCTCTGGGGGATCACCCTTACATCTATAAGCCTTCCCCGTTTCCTGAGGGGCTTTATCACATATTTTTTTCCCTTAACCCTGCCGTCCAGGATAGCCCTTATGTCGACTTTTCCTGCGCTGTTTAAGGGCAGCGAATCGGTTATCACCAGCATGGAGGGAAGGTTTGTCGTCTCTGCCTTTCCATCCTTTACAAACACCTGGTAAAGAGCATCCTCAGACGCGGTCCTGCTCTTACTGCCCCTTGTCTTCATCTGCAGATACAGGACAGGGACCGTATCATGAAGCTGCTTGTTATACTTTGGCACAAGAGCACAGTTCTCTATCGCCTCCTGTGCTCCCACCGCCGTTTCAATCAGTCCTGCGTCAAAGCGGATACCCTCGTTGTTGACAAAGAACCTGTTCATACGTCCGGCGATGCGCAGGTTTCCGTCAGCTTTCACCTCCACCAGGTCATAGGTATTTAGATAGCTTTCGCCCTCTATATCTGTCAGTTCAAAGAAGGTTATATCTCCCAGCTTTCCGCTGCTGACAGAAGGAGAACTGATGCACAGAACACCGGTGCGTTCACCCTCTGAAATATCATGGTACGTGCCGTCCTCTTCATCCAGGATTTTCACCTTAACCCCGTTAAGAGGTCTTCCTATGGAATCCTCATCCGGAGCGCCGTCAGAAAGCGTCACCGCGCCGCCCGCTTCCGTGAGCCCATAGCCCACATAGACGCTTCCGCTGCTTCCACAGCTTTTTACATAATCATTTATCTTCCGCCTTGCTGCAGATGAAACATAAGTGCCCCCGAGAAAGACCATTTCCACGCCGGACAGGTCCGGCTTCTTTTTCATGGAGTATGCTGCCTCAAAATAATCCTTCATGGAAAAGAGCACCGACACCTTATTTTTGCTGATAAGGTCAAAGAGGCCCTCCCCATCCTCCTCGTCAGAGGGGATCACCACCGTCCCTCCGTAGGCCAGAGGAAGGTGCAGCATATCGCAGGTTCCGTAGGAAGAGGTCAGTTCGAGTGCAAGGATCGTTACCACATTTTCAAGATTATTAAATCTCTCATCTCTCAGGAGCCTTGCCGCAGCCTCATTGAGTCCCTCATCGGAAATGGGAACAGGTTTATGTATCCCGTTGGTGGTGCCGGATGTGTGGAAGATCACGGCAGCATCCCGGGATTCGTCCCGGCCGTACAGTATCTCCCCGTCAGCGCATTCTGTGAGGAGGTCACTCATGAAACGAACTCCGTCAAATTCATGGAGCCTTGCGTATTTCTTTCCCCTGCTGCCGCTCTTTCCTTCATCCAGGATAATAATGTTCCTGATTCCAAGCTCCGGACTCCGTTCAGTTATAAATTCAAGTCGTCTGACATCGGCTTTTTCACAGGTCAGGATGAGGTCCGTGATGCCTTCCTTCTGTATCATCCTGTCCCATCTCCTGTGATCGAGAACGTCCAGCTCATGAATAAGGGAAACGGATGCTCCTGTCATATTCAGACCGTAAAAGGTATATATGGACTGCAGGTCTCTGGAGGATAAAAAACCTGCCCTGGAGCCGTTTTCATCCAGGATTCCCAGGCTGGAAAAAACTCTGGCATAGTTCTCCCATTGCAGGAACATCCGGCCATATGTAACTTCTTCGCCCTTATATACAAGAGCGTTTCTTTCAAGCCTTTCCTTTTTAAATGAGTTAAGCCTGTGAATAAAAGTCCAGTATTTACGGGCTGTCAGCTTTCCGCTGTCAAGGCTTTTCTTTAATGTCTTATTCAGCTCAGTGTTAAGGCTCATGGGACTGTTAACCTCTCATTCAATAGTAAACGAATTGATTCGTTTATCTGCGCCGATCGTGTGCATCATTATAGCAAACCGCAATTTCTAATTGCGTTTACTATAAAATAAGGAAAACGCATTTCAGCGTTTTCCTTTACCGATCATCATCTGAATGCCATAAAGCGAAGGCCTTTAGCTATTGGGGCAATTGTCCTGACCGCTTTGGCAGGTGTGCACCCTCTTCTGCCCGGCTTACGTCTTTTTGCCTTGCGTCTACGTGGCATATAACACCCTCTCATGTTCCTTACCTCCTTACAATCCATGAACCACTATTTGATTGTTCCACACAATGGAAGATATAAAAAAATTTTATCATATATTCCAAGTATTGTAAACTTCAAAACTTCCGTCATTCAGTCTTATTGCCCTGTTTTCCGGTGTATCCCCACGGAGCCATGCCCGGCAGCGGCATGAAAGGGAGCGGCATGAAAGGCGGCGTGAGGATTCTGGCTTCGGATAGCCTCTGGCTCACCATGCCGCGCACATTGTCCATCATCTGCTGATGCATGTGGCGCATGATATTGAAA
>CACZOS010000227.1 GCA_902782815.1 uncultured Lachnospiraceae bacterium
CGTGGATACTCTTGGATCCTGTACCGCGCTTCTGACGGCCGTATAATCCGGTTCCCCATTATCCTTCAAATCGATCTGACCGTAATCGATCCCGTAGAACTTTAATGAGCCAAAGGCATTCCCGGAAATCCCGATGGCTGTTTGCAGGGTATCATATGGTTTGCCCGTAACGGATAGAATCTTTTTTCCTGGAAAAGCCATGGCAAACAACGCTGCAGTCAGGGCATGGGTACCGTTTACAAACTGAAGCCGAACAAGTGCCGATTCTGTATGAAAAATATCGGCAAATATCCTATCAAGAACTTCCCTGCCGAGATCGTCATATCCGTAGCCGGTCGTTCCTGCAAAACAGGCATCGGAAACCCGATTATTCTGAAACGCCTCCAATACTTTTCGCGTATTTTTCTCCGCTACGGCATGAATCTCCCGAAAGCGGGAAAACAGCCTGCTCTCCGCTCGTTCAGCTGCTTCGTATACTTCAGGCCTTATATCTGCAATTCTCATCTTTTACTCCGAATAACTGGGATCAAAGGCTGTTTACAATAGCCTTAAAGGTTTTCCCTCGTTCTGCGAAATTGCTGAACTGATCAAAGGCAGCGCAGGCCGGGGAAAGAAGTACAATATCGCCTGCACGCGCAGCTTTGGATGCTGCCATCACCGCCTGCTGAAAATCCCCCTCAATATGAATCCCGATCTGGTGTTCCTTGAAATATGGAGAATGGCGTACTGACTCCGAGATCTTATCAGCCGTATTCCCGGAAAGATACAGCTCCTTTGCCATTTTGCAAATAGCGTCCCCCAAATCGTCAAACGGAATATGCTTGTCATATCCGCCTGCTATCAGTATCGGTCTGGCCTTCATAGCGCGCAGACCAGCGATTGTGCTGGTAGGACTTGTCCCAATGGAATCGTTGATATAGGTAACACCGTCAAGAACACGGACGACCTCCAACCGATGTTCAACGCCTGCGAAGGTTCTGGCAACCTGCGCGCATTTTTCATCATTTACCAGGCCTTCCACTGCAGCAAATGCAGCCAGATAGTTCAGAACATTATGATCTCCTGGGATACGGATTTCTGAAGCAGGAAGGATATCGCGGCTGACATCATTCCTGATTCGGTAAAGGATCCCGTGGGATTGATACGCCCCGTCCTTTACAGCGCTTTGACCTGAAAACCATGAAATATTTGCTTTAGAAAAAGATGCGTAATACGTACTGTGCGCATCATCCTGATTCAGGATGAGACGGCAGTTTTCTGTCTGATGCTCCAAAATACAGCGTTTGGCATCAATATAATCCTGAAAGTCCCTGTGCTTATCCAGATGGTTGGGAGACAGATTCGTGATTACGGCTATGTCCGGACAACAGTTCATGCTGTGCAGCTGGAAGGAACTTAATTCAAGGACCACGAAATCGTCCGGTTCTATTTCAGGGATTTCACAGAGAAGAGGATGCCCGATATTCCCACCCAGATGCGTTTTGTATCCTGCAGCCTTTAGCAGTTCTGAGAGAATTGTTGAAGTTGTGGTCTTTCCATCGCTGCCGGTCACTGCAATTATTTTACACGGGCATAGCTGCATAAAAACTTCCATTTCGGAAGTAATATGCGCACCGTGCCGTTTTGCTTCCTCCAAATGCGGATCAAACGGCATAAGACCCGGCGTACGAAAAATAAGCTCCTGTTGAAGATCGTCTAGATAGTCCGGTCCAAGCTTCAGTTTTGCACCCATTGATTCCAGATGGATAGCTTTATCCTGCAGCTGCTCACGGCTTCGAAGATCACATGCTGTTACGTTGCATCCGTTCTTTAGAAGCAGTTCGATCAGCGGCATATTGCTTATGCCAATACCGACAACTGCGATCCTTTTGGGTTTTACACTGTCAACGTACTCCTGAAGAGTCACTGCTACACCTCATTTTTATGTATGATTTATTTTATTATACGGCTTACATGCTCTGTTTACAAGTTTATTCTTGACTTGTCTGGAAAACATGGATAAAATAACCAGCATGAGTTGGCCGAACGACCGCGGGCACAAGGCGAAAGCCTGTGAATGA
>CACZOS010000228.1 GCA_902782815.1 uncultured Lachnospiraceae bacterium
ATACCGCAGGCCGCCTGCGTGGTTCGGCGCGGGAATGAAGTCGGAGCCCAGGGTGTACATCTTCGCCAGCGGGCAGACCATGCCGGTATCCGCGAAATCGTAGGCATACACGCCGCGGGTGAGGCTGGGGCAGGAGGCCGGTTCCACCGCGATGATGCGGTAATCCTTTTCTCCTCTCAGTTTCTCGCCCATAAAGGGAGCAATCAGCCCTCCCAGATTGGATCCGCCGCCGGCGCAGCCGATAATGATATCGGGAGTCACACCGTATTTGTCCAGGGCAGCTTTTGCTTCAAGCCCGATGACAGACTGATGAAGAAGTACCTGATTGAGAACGCTTCCCAGAACATAGCGGTAACCCTCGTTCTGTGTGGCCACTTCCACCGCTTCCGAGATGGCACATCCCAGACTTCCCGTGGTCCCAGGATGATCTGCAAGGATCTTACGGCCGATCTGAGTGGTTTCCGATGGGGACGGGGTAACGTCCGCGCCGTAGGTACGCATCACTTCCCGGCGGAAAGGCTTCTGTTCATAGGATACTTTAACCATGAAGACTTTGCAGTCCAGGCCAAAGAAGGAGCATGCCATGGATAAAGCGGTTCCCCACTGACCTGCACCGGTCTCGGTGGTTACTCCTTTCAGGCCCTGTTTTTTTGCGTAATAGGCCTGAGCCAGAGCGGAATTCAATTTATGGCTTCCGCTGGTGTTGTTTCCTTCGAATTTATAGTAGATCCTGGCAGGTGTTCCAAGGGCTTCTTCCAGATGATAAGCCCGCATTACCGGGGACGGACGGTAAAGTTTATAGTATTTTTGTATCTCTTCCGGGATATCCACATAGGGGGTTGTGTTATCCAGTTCCTGTGCCACCAGTTCCTCACAGAAAATGGGGGTGAGTTCCTCGGCTTTAAGGGGCTGGAGAGTACCCGGATTCAACAGGGGAGCAGGCTTGTTTTTCATATCAGCTCTCACATTGTACCACTGCTTCGGAATCTCCTCCTCATTCAGGAATATCTTGTAAGGAATCTTTTTTTCAGCCATGGTTTTTCTCCTCTCTTTTTTGTAATTATATTTTATTAATTAATAGCATTGATTTATCCCTTTGTAAAATGATAAAATAGGGTTATATAATAAGTTTTTCTTATTACTGCTATATTGCTGCAAGGAAATACATTATTCTGAAACAGGATACAGAAATGGGAGAAAGAGGATGAATATCAATCAGCTGGAGTACTTTATCAGTGTGGCGGAAACATTGAACTTTACCCGGGCAGCTGCAAAGTGCTTCATTTCGCAGACGGCCATGACACAGCAGATCCGTGCCCTGGAGAAGACAGTGGGAGTACCTCTCTTTATCCGGGATAAGCATCATGTGGAGCTGACCGCCGCCGGGAGAGTCTATCTTAATGAAGCCAGGATGATCGTTAACCGGAGCAATGAAGCATTGAGGATGGCCAGGCTGGCATCGGAAGGAATTGAAGGAGAGCTTGCCATCGGTTTTATCCGGGGTTACGGGCAGAGCGATTTTTCCCGGCTGCTCCGGACATTTCATGCCACATACCCCGGGATCAGGATCAACCTGCTCCGGGATAATATGAGTATTCTCATGGACAGGCTCCGGAACAGGGATTGTGACCTTATCTTTACCATATCTCCCTTTAAGAGGGAATTTCCGGAACTGGATCATCTCTATCTGAGAAGCTACCCTTTAATGGCTGTCCTCTATGCCGGCCATCCGCTGTCTGACAGATCCTCTTTGTCCTATGAGGAACTGGAGGATGAGGATTTTATCATGATGCAGCCCACTGACCGTCCCAGGGACCAGATGGAGGAGTCGATGCTGATCTATGAACGGGGAGGGTTCCTTCCCCGTATCTCGGCCATAGAGGGGGATCAGGAAACCCTTCTGCTGATGATCGCCTCAGGAATGGGGATCAGCCTGCTTCCGGAATACATTATCCGCCACTGCCGGAAAAACCCGGATTACCGCATTATTCCCATGCTGAGGAGGGACGGTTCCGCGGAGACTATAGATTTTGAGGTAAGCTGGGCAGTGGAAAACAAGAATCCTGCCCTGGAACAGTTCCTCGGTATCCTTCAGCAGAAGGATAATCCTCAGATATAAAGAGCAGGAGAAAGAGATGAAGAGAAATCAGATATATAAAATATACGGAAAAGACTATAAAGAAATGACCAAAGGCCTGCTGGAGGTTTCCGGCCTGTCTTCCATGATCCCCGGGGATGTCAGGATAGGAATAAAACCGAATCTGGTCACCCCGACACCGGCGGAGTACGGAGCAACCACTCATCCTGAAGTGGTGGCCGGCATCATTGAATATCTGCATGAACATGGCTTTTACCGGATTGTGATCCTGGAGAGTTCCTGGGTGGGAGACAGAACCCGGGAAGCCTTTGAATATTGCGGTTATAACAAGTTGGCAGAGAAATATCGTGTTGAGCTTATCGATATCCAGAAGGAGACCGGCAGGGTGTGTGATTGTGCCGGAATGAGACTTAAAGTGTATGATAAACTGGATCAGATCGGTTTTCTGATCAATGTCCCGGTGATGAAGGGACACGGACAGACAAAGATAACCTGCGCCTTGAAAAACCTGAAGGGACTGATCCCCAATTCAGAGAAAAGACGGTTTCATACTCTGGGGCTGCATAAGCCTATTGCCCACCTGGCTGCCGGGATCAGACAGGATTTTATCGTGATCGATCATATTTGCGGGGATCTGGAGCTGGAAGATGGAGGTAACCCCATATGGACCAATTGCCTGATGACTTCTCTGGACCCTGTGCTGACGGATTCCTATGTTTGTCATCTTTTGGGTTATGAGCCGACCGATGTGGAATACATCGCCCTCGCTGAAGAATTAGGGTGTGGAAGCACACGTCTGGATCAGAGCAGGATCTCTGTGTTCCGAAAGAACCCGGAGGGAGAGATGGAACTCATGAAGGAATTCTCCGCCTATGATCGGGATCCTTTTGAGGTACAGAGACAGGGGGCAGACCGGTTGCTGGATATCTCATACGCCATAGAGGACGCGGATTCCTGCAGTGCCTGCTACGCTTCCCTGGCCCCGGCCATTTTGCGGATTAAGGAGGAGGGCCTGTACGGGAAACTTACCGGGATCCTGGAAGGCAGAATAGCCATCGGTCAGGGCTTTTCCGGAAGGACAGGGAAGCTGGGTGTAGGAGACTGCTGCAGAAAATTTGACCGGTATGTTCCCGGATGTCCTCCCCGGGAGGAGGATGTTTACCGGATGCTTATGGATATGATGGAAGAGAAGACTGTCCTTCGATAAAATGAGCGGTCCTAAAATGATAAATTTTTCATAAGAATCAGGATTAAAAACAAAAAAAGGAAAGAATACATCATCAGGTGGTACGCCTTCCTGGCTTTCCCTGTATTCTTTCCTTTTTTATTTTATGTAATGATTATTTAGCCTACAATGATAAACGCGCTATAGTTTTTGCTGTCCTGGATAAGTTTCATCTGGATCTGGTCCCAGGTGACAAGATGGTACTGCTTCTTGTTTATCAGGCAGGTCTTTTTGTGACCGTTGCTGGAATTTGCCACTACCACCAGTCCATTGGAATCGTAGCCTGTCAGCAGTACCCAGTGGATATTGTCGGAGAAAGGATATCCCCGTACAAGAGCCATAACCACTTTACCGTTGTCCAGTGCATTTTTCATGATGGCGATGTTCTGGGGCTTACTGTAAGCTTTTGTATTGATCAGAACTGAGCCGAGCTTGTGTTTCTTAAGTACCTTTATGGCCTGCTTTGGCTTCAGTGAGGGACATCTCTTCCTGGTCCGTTTGGTCTCCTTTAATACTGTGTTGGGAGTTGCCCGAACCCCGTTTAAATTCAAAGCCATTGCTGTGACACAGATACCGCAACCATGTCTTGCCGCTGAGGATTTCTTTTTCCAGAATACATGCTGGTTCCAGATAGGCGTTACATAATTGCCCTTGGTAATGGTGTTGGGGGTAAATCCTACTTCATTAAGAACGCTGCCTGTTGCCGGGGCAGCAGCGGAAACAGTTTCCTGCCCCGTATTGGCTGAGGGATTGGTCCCGGTTGCCTGGCTGATGGCGCCGGTATTGGCAGCGGAAGCAGTGAGACAGTTGACGGGCAGGAGACTTGCCATAAGCAGGCAGCTGACTGCCAGCCGCGCAAGTCCTTTTTTATATCTTTTCTTTTGGTTTTCTTTTGTTGTTTTCAAAGTTCTCTCCTTAACAGACTATTAATGAATGATTACATTTATGAATAATATGTTAATAAATGTTTAACACGCTTTCTTAATATACCATATTTTTGTTATTAAATCTACAATAATTTTTAAATTTTTTTGTGGCAGCTGAGGGAGCGGATTTGATTGACAGAGAAGAGGATGCTGGGTTATTCTTTTTTACAGATAACTATGGAAAGGAGTCCGGGAAATGTCAGAGCGTTTTTCAAGAACAGAACTTCTTCTGGGCAGTGAGGCTATGGATACACTTGGCCGGGCCAGGGTGGCTGTTTTCGGAGTAGGCGGAGTGGGAGGCTATGTCTGTGAATGTCTTGTCAGAAGCGGCATAGGCGCCATTGACCTTATTGATTCCGACCGGGTCAGCCTGTCAAATCTGAACAGGCAGATCATCGCCACGGAAAAAACCATCGGTGTATTGAAAGTGGAAGCCATGAAGGAAAGGATCAGGGAAATCAATCCCGGGGTGACCGTCAGAACCTACCCGTGTTTTTTTCTTCCGGAAAATGCGGAGGTATTTCCTTTCGAAGAGTACAGTTACATTGTTGATGCGGTGGATACGGTGACTGCCAAGATCGGCCTTGTTATGAAAGCCCGGGAGGCCGGGGTGCCTGTCATAAGCAGCATGGGAGCGGGGAACAAGCTTGATCCCTCCGCCTTCCGGGTAGCCGATATTTTTTCCACCAGGGTGTGTCCCCTTGCCAGGGTAATGCGAAGAGAACTGAAGAAAAGGGGAGTAAAGGAGCTTAAGGTGGTCTATTCCGAGGAGGAACCCGTAAAGGCAGGCAAGGCCGGGCATTCCCTGACTGATTCTCCTGTCCTGAAGCAGGATTCCGGAGAGAGGGAACGCAGAAGTACACCGGGCAGCGTGGCCTTTGTCCCATCCGTGGCAGGCATGATCATCGGCGGTGAGGTCATCAGGGACCTGATCGGAATCAAACGATGAAAAAATTAGAGATCTTTTTTCACAGATATGCTTTTTGGCTTACGTATTTTGTAGTAAAATAACAGAGTAGGAGAAAAATGATCATGGTTATGCCGGAAACAGAACGACCGGCAGAAAGGTATGGCAGGTTAGGATCATGAAAGAATATACATTTGACGTGGAGAAGACTAAGAATGAAGTGATTTCCTGGATCAGGGATTTCTTTGAGATGAACGGACCGGACTGTAATGCCATAGTCGGCATTTCCGGGGGAAAGGACAGTTCTGTGGTTGCCGGACTCTGTGTGGAAGCCCTGGGCAGAGACAGGGTCATCGGTGTCCTGATGCCCTGCGGCCGTCAGGCGGATATCTCAGCTTCCAGAAAGCTGGTGGATCATTTGGGAATCGCCAATATTGAGGTAAATATCAAAGATTCCGTGGATGGCCTTACCAATGCCATCCTTGAGGGAAAATGCGCAGGAATGGAGATGGATATTTCTGTGCAGAGCAAGACCAATCTGCCTCCGAGGATCCGTATGGCCACTCTTTATGCCATCGGGCAGAGCATGAACGGACGTGTGGCAAACACATGCAACCTGTCTGAGGACTGGGTGGGCTATTCCACCCGCTACGGTGATGCTGCCGGTGATTTCAGCCCGCTGGCGAAGCTTACGGTGCAGGAGGTAAAGCAGATTGGTCATGCCATCGGCCTCCCCTATGAACTGGTGGAAAAAGTACCCATTGACGGTCTGTACAGCGGGAAAACCGATGAGGATAATCTTGGCTTCACCTATTCCATGCTGGATCACTATATCCGGACAGGAGAGATCGATGATATGGAAAAGAAAGCAAAGATCGATTCCATGCATATAAGAAATAAATTCAAATTGGAAATGTATCCTATGTTTGATCCCGGAATTCCGGTCGAGATAGTTTTTTAAAAAACAAGGCTGCCGTATGATGCTGACGGCAGCCTTGTTTTTCTATCCTTTGTGTGATTTCATATATTCTTCCGGAGACAGCCTGCGATGTCTGCCATGGAGGGATTCGTAGATACGGATCTCACAGTTATGCGGTTTGGGTCTCCACAGAATACCGTTTTTTCTGTCCTCCAGGTAGCCGCTGATGGCACGGATGATCCCTCCGTGGCAGGAGATGAGGACATTATCATAATCTTTTTGTTCCAGCTCCTTAAGAAATCCGGAACTTCTTTCCACCATGGAGGAGACGGACTCCACACTTTCCGGAGCCGGGAAGAGCTCAGGCAAGGCCCAGTATAAGCTCATGGACGGTCCCATGAGATAGTATTTCCTCTTTTCATATTTTCCGAAGTCTGTCTCAATGATACGGGGTTCGATAATGACTTCAGACCTGTCCACATTTCCGATGATGGATGCCGTGGTGACAGCCCGGTCCAGGGGGCTGGCATAAACCGCATCAAAGACTATATCCCCCAGCATTTTTCTGGCTTCCCTGGCCTGGCGGATCCCCGTGGCATTCAACGGTTCGTCCGTCCTGCCCTGCATCAGCCTCTTTTTATTGAGATTTGTCTGACCATGTCTCGTGACCCATATTTTCATTCCATGTTCCTCCGTTACGATGATTCCAGCGGCATTATTCCTTCCCTCAGCATACCATAAAACAACAGGAAAAGACAGCCGGTTTTTCCCCTTTTCCCTCCCTGGGGCAATATGGACAAGGCCCGGAATAGGTGATAAAATAGGGTAGACCTGACATGACCGATATAGCAGATTGCTTTGAGAAGTATGAAGGGGTAAAGATGAGCGGAGGATAGACAATAATGAAGATCGTACAGCCTTACGGATATAATATAGGAGATACCACATTGCTTATCGGCAGCGAGAAGGCAGCCATTATCGATACGGGGATGGAATACTGTTCCCCCAGGCTGGTGGAGGAGATAAAAAAGGAACTGGGGGAAAGACCCCTGGATTATATCCTTTTGTCCCATTCCCATTACGATCACGTCTGCGGAATCCCCGCCATAAGGAGAGCATGGCCCGAAGTGAAGGTGTGTGCCCATCCCCATGCAGCCGTTATCCTGGCGAAGGAATCGGTGAGGGATTTCCTGATGAGGATGTCCAAAAAGAACTATGAGGAAGCCGATCCCGACCATGATGTGGTGGGATACCCTTTAAGTGATTACAAGGTGGATGTGGAACTGACCGAAGGGATGAAGATCGATCTGGGGGATATGCTTTTCCGGGTCATTGAGACACCGGGACATACAAAGTGCTGTATTTCCTTCTATGATGAGATCAATCAGATACTGTTTGCGTCCGAAAGCACGGGAATCATCAATATAGCTGATCCTTACAGCGTGGAGCCTACCTTTGTATCCAGCTATGTCCAGGCTATGGCCTCCGGACGGAAGCTGAGACCGCTCCCGGTAAAAATGATCCTTCAGTCTCATCGGGTCATGGGAACTCTCATCGAACCGGAACATTATTTTGAGAGGATGGAATGTTACTACCATCTCACCCGGGATATTGTGCTCAGCATGTATAAAGACGGCCTGGATTTTGAACGGATCTTAAAAATCTATGCGGATATATTTGCCAGCCGGGCCGAAGGTCAGCCTTATTTTGCCTTCATGGTCAATGCGAAGGCCGCTGTGGGGACCCTGATCCGGGAATATGAGGAAGGACTTATCTCCTGAAGTCAGGAGGTGGAAATATAGGAACAGAGATGGCAGGTGACAATATGGAAAAGATAAACCGAAAAGAATTAAAACAACGCGCTAAAAAGATCGTGAAATCCCATTACTGGATCCTTATGGTGGCATGTCTGGCTGCCGCTGTGCTGGGGTCGGATTTCTCAGACTCCCTGGGGTTTTTAAAACTCACAAAGGATGATACCAGCACACAGACTGTTCAGGAAGCATCCGGCAGTTCTCATAAGGAAGATGTGAGAACCGGGGTCGGATTCGAGGAGATCGTGAGTTCCATTGTGGCGAATAATCTGGATGAATATCAGAGGAGGTCAGAAGAGACTCTTTCTGAGCAGGAAAAGACAAAGCAGGAGAGCTTTGGAGCCATCAAGATCGGAAGAAGCAGAGGTGTCCTTGCCCTGATTGTAAACAAGGTACAAAGTGGTTCTTTCTATCTGATGATCATCGTCACCATTCAGTCCATTCTGAAGTCCAGGGCCTGGGCAGGGGTAATATTTATTCTTTTGTCTTTTGTCCTGATCTCAGGGGCATGGTTTCTTATTGTCAATACCTTTGAGGTGATCTATTCCCGTATGTTCCTGGAAGCCAGAACCTATGAAAAGGTACCGGCCCGAAAGTTTCTTTTTCTGATCCGGACAAAATCTTTGTTTCATGTCACCTGGGTGATGCTGGTAAGAACCGTTTATCTGGTTCTCTGGTCCTTTACCGTGATCGGTGGTATGATCAAGTTTTATTCCTATAGGATGGTCGCCTATATCGTAGCGGAAAACCCACGGATCAAGACCAGGGATGCTATCAATCTGTCCAGAAGAATGATGATGGGGCATAAGTGGGAATGCTTCATTCTGGAAATGAGTTTGATCCTGTGGTATATCCTTGATGCCTTTACCCTAGGTCTCATTCGTCTCTTCTGGCTTAATTCCTATATAACGGCAACCCTCACCGAATATTATGCCGATCTTCGCCGGAGGTATATTGAAGAAAAGAAAGAGGGATATGAATTATTGAATGACCGGTACCTGTATGAACATGCGTCTGAGGAGTCATTATATGAAGCCTATGCCGATGTGGTTGCCCTGAAGGATGAACCCAGGTTTGAATATACCGAGAAAAATCCTGTTCTTCGCCTGCTCCAGTCTCTTGTGGGTGTCGTTCTCTTCTATGATGAAAATGAAAAGAAGAGAAGAGAACAGGCAGTGAAAGACGCGAATATCCTGAATCTGCAGGATGTGGTCAAGGGAAAGGTCTATCCGGGACGGCTTTCCGGCATAGAGAAGGACGAAAAAGTAAAAAGTCTGGAGAATCTCAGTTATCTGCGGTGCTATTCCCTGATGTCCCTTATTATGATCTTCTTTATGTTCTGCATTGTGGGATGGTTATGGGAAGTGAGCCTTCACCTGATAACAAGCGGAACATTTGTTAACCGGGGTGTTCTTCACGGCCCCTGGCTCCCCATTTACGGAACCGGGGGAGTCATGATCCTTCTCCTTCTTTACCGGTTCAGAAAGTGGCCGTGGCTTGAGTTTTTCCTGGCCGTTGTCCTGGCGGGAATAGTGGAGTATACCACAGCCCTGCATCTTGAGCGGACCCATGGGGGAACCCAGTGGTGGAATTATGATAACTACTATCTGAATATCAACGGGCGCGTCTGCGCGGAAGGACTGCTGGTTTTCGGCCTGGGCGGCATCGCCGTGGTCTATCTCCTTGCCCCCATGATGGATAATCAGCTTAGCAGGATCAGGGGGAAAATATTATTGCCGATCTGTGTTGTTCTGCTGACGGTCTATGCTGTTGACATGGTCTATTCCGGCAAACATCCCAACAGCGGTAAAGGAATAACCGATTACGAATCCGAGTACAGGATGCCTCAGGAGTCCCCATACCGGATGCTGTCTTCGGAACAGATGGGAAGTGATCAGGCATGGAAGGGAAAATCCTCATCTATCTCTCTCGTTTTCGGAGAGGACAATCCTCCGCAGACCTTACCAGGGCAGGACTCGGCTGTTATCTGAAGGAAAACAATCTTCCTGCCCCCGGAAGGGAAACGGAGATAATCATAAGCCTGCCTCACTGTAAGCCTTGTTTTAAGGATTTTCCGGAGATTTTTCATAATGTATCCCACAGCGGGGACTGGTGGGCCTGTGCCTACGGATCGGCGGAGATGGGACTTGATCTTCAGCAGGTCCGGGCGGAGGATAAAAGCCGTCTGGCCGGGAGATTTTTTCATCCTTTGGAGACAGACTGGCTCAGCAGACAGCCCGCAGACCAGTTTTATCGGATATGGGCCTATAAAGAAAGCTATGTGAAATATACCGGGGAAGGGCTTTCCCGGGGCCTCGACCGGTTCAGTGTGGTGGGCAGGCCGCAAAAAGAAGGAGAAGGGAAAACCGGGATAACCGGTGTCCACGGTGTCTTCCAGCAGGAGATTCCTTTTCCTGAGAAGGATTACCGGTTTGTCCTGACCACCGGAGAACCGGTGAAGTATAAAGTCTGTTTTTTATGACAAATAAATAAGAAGAGGGTGTCCCGAAAGTCACTGCCAAATGACCCGAGGGACGCCCTCTTATGTTTTACCATCGGATATTCTTTTTTTATCTCACCGGCGCCATCCAGACAGTGCCCGAACCACGATAAACATTTACCAGACCTTCTCCGCTTGCTGCGGATCCGATCAGACTTTTTGTGGTTTTTTCCACAGTGAACTGTAAAGAGGGACTCCATGCTATCGCATATGATCCGTCAATTTTCAAGACGTCATTGTTGAGACGCACTTCAACGATCTCCTCCCGGGGAACGGGACTCTCTAAAGCGAATGCCCCGAATCCGACCAGAGAAAGGTTGAACAGTCCTTCATTTCCAAGAACGGCAGAGGATAGATTCTTACGGGCAACTACCTTTGTCTCGATGGTGGAGTCGCAGGCAAGAAAGAGGCCATCCTCAAGAACGATACCGCCGGGCCACACATTGGTATTGGATACGATGATATATTTGTATGTCGGCTCAAGCACCAGCAGGCCGGACCCCTCATATCTTGGCTTTACCGCTGTCTCTCCCGTTACTTTGCTGCCGATAAATTTTTTGGCCAGGTCCCCGGCGCCTTTGATGTCCGTGCCTGCCATGATATCGCCGGCAAACCACTGCATGGCTCCGGACTGAATAACCTGAGCGCTTTGATTCAGAACAATGGCCAGCTGCTTCTTATGTATATTCATCTTCGACATAAAATAAGCTGTCTGGGCAGAGGCAGGATCAACACTGATGTCCCGTAAATACTCCACAACATGGTATCTCCCGTTCTCAAATGAATACACTCCCTTTGTTTCAGTCGGTTTTAAAAAATCTGAAGATACCATTGGACATCCATCCTTTCCATAAATACAGTATTTTTAAATAGTATTCGTTAAACTCAATAATCTGTTTTTATCATATCACAGTTCTTTTTTATGTCAACATGACCCTGATCCGGACACCCATATTGCCTGTGACAAACAGCAGAAATAATGGTATAATAGAACAAGAAATTGAAAAAGGAGGTATTTATCATGAAATATGAAATTAAAGGCGGAGTGCTTCCTGTGGTGATCTGCCATCTGGATCAGAATGAAAAGATGATCACCCAGAGCGGCGGTATGGCCTGGATGAGTCCTAATATGAAGATGGAAACCACCACTAACGGAGGACTGGGAAAAGCTTTCGGAAGAATGTTTTCCGGAGAGGCAATGTTCCAGAATGTCTATACGGCCTTAGGAGGCCAGGGAATGATCAGTTTTGTGGCCACTCTTCCCGGCTGCATCAAAGCCTTCAATATCAGCCCCGGAAATGATATCATCGTTCAGAAAAGAGGCTTTCTTGCTTCTGAAGCAGGAGTGGAGTTAAGCGTACATTTCCATAAAAAACTGGCCAGCGGCCTTTTTGGCGGAGAGGGATTTATCATGCAGCGTGTATCCGGCCAGGGTATCTGCTTTGTGGAATTTGACGGTTACGTGGAAGAGTATGAACTGCAGCC